>JAGARF010000247.1 GCA_017622395.1 Clostridia bacterium
CACCAGAAATCCAATTACCGAGCCTGTAATTGCTGTTGCAAAATATACCGTATCGCTTTTTAAAACAACACTGCAGAAAATAAAGAATATACCAACCACCGCAGTAACACTTCCTGCAAGTCCGTCAAGTCCGTCTGTTAAATTAACTGCATTTGTATAAGCAATCATATAAATTGCCATAAATATCACATAAAACCATTTTAAATCCCATACAATCGATGTGAAAGGAATACTCAAGGTTGTTGAAATATATCCCTTGTTCACTCCAAGAACAAGAAATACAACTGATACAAGAACCTGAAGTATAAGCTTTTGTTTTTCGGTAAGACCTAAGTTTCTTTTAAGGATAATTTTTATACCGTCATCTAAAAGACCTATAACACCGAAAAGTCCTGCAAAAAGACTGCCGAAAACTACTGCATCATCTTTGCTGTGAATACAGGTTAAGATTACAGCAACCATAAGAAAGCCAATTCCGCCCATCGTTGGTGTTCCGCTTTTTTTATTATGCCATTGAGGACCTTCATCTCTTATAGTCTGCCCGAATTTAAGCCTTCTTAAAACAGGTATAAGTATATATGTTATCAAGGTGCTTATTATAAAAGAAGAAAGCAAACAAACATACATATTATTCATATATAAACATTAACTCCTTTCGCAAAACAAGACTGAAAGAAAATTGCACAGTCTGTAGCCGATTTACAACTGTCGTGTACTTTGTGTACACAAAGGAGTAAAACAGTACAGGATGTGTAATTTTATTCAGGCTTTTGCTCCTTTGTTAAAAATCAATTACATGGTCAACTATTTCTTCAAGCTTCATACCTCTTGAAGCTTTAACAAGCACAGCATCTCCCTTTTTAAGGAAGCCGTCCAAAAATTCATTTACTTCATTATTGGTTTTAAAGAATTTTGTCTTGTTTTTATCAAAACCTTTTTCACAGGCACCTTCAATTATAAATCTGCTCATATCGCCTACTGCTATAAGGTAGTCTGTTTTTGTGTCTACCGCATATCCGCCTACATCCTTATGAAGCTTTTCGGACATCTCACCCATTTCAAGCATATCTCCGAGTATTGCAATCTATCTAGTTCCCGTTATCTGTCTTAAGGTTTTAAGACCTGCCTGAACTGATGACGGACTTGAATTGTAGCAGTCATTTATTAATGTTATGCCGTTTGTCTTAACAATATTCTGTCGCATTGCACCTGGCTGAAACATTGAAAGAGCACTTAAAATATCATTAGGCTCAACACCGTATTTTCTTGCAACAATAAATGCCGCCAAAGCATTATTGACATTATGGTCGCCAAGAACAGGTATTCTTCCCTGAAAGTCTCCCTCACTGCAATGGATTGTAAATTCCATTTCAGTTTCTCCGCTTTGTCTTATGTTATCTGCCGTATAGTCGCAGTTTTTATTTTCAATTCCGTATGTAATACATTTATGCTTAAGGTCTTTTGCAAGACTTAAAAGCAAATCATCATCACCGCAGAGAACAACTGTGCCATCTTTTTTAAGATGGTTAAGCATTTCGCTTTTTGCCTTTAAGATATTTTCTCTGGAGCCAAGCTTTTCTATATGAGATAAACCGATATTTGTGTAAACCGCAGTTTCAGGTTCAACCAAAGATGCCAGATATTCGATTTCACCAAAGCCTGACATACCCATTTCGGTTACACCTATTTCGTGACAATCATCTAAGCTTAAAAGTGTCAAGGGAAGACCTATATGGTTATTGCAGTTTCCCTGAGTTTTCATAACATTTAATTTTGCAGAAAGAGCACAGGCAATCATATCTTTAGTTGTTGTCTTTCCGACACTTCCTGTTATTCCCACATAAGGGATGTCAAACTTGTTTCTGTAGTATTTCGCAAGCTGACCCAAAGCCTTTATTGTATCATCAACAAGAACAACAGGCTTTTCACTTTCTATATTTTCAGAAACAAGACAGCCCATAGCACCATTTTTCATAGCACTGTCTGCATACTTGTTTCCGTCAAAATTTTCGCCTTTGATTGCTATATAAAACATTCCCTGTTTAACCGCACGGGAGTCTTTACCGATGCAGTCGAAGCTGTCTTGTGGATTTCCGCTTAAAATTTTTCCGCCTGTTGCCTGAGCAACTTCAGAAATTGTTATTTTCTGCATCCCAATTCTCCTTTCAACTGCATTAATATCTCTACTTCATCAAAATGAATTTTTTCTTTTCCTATTATCTGATAATCCTCATGGCCCTTGCCTGCAAGAATTATAACATCGTCTTTTTTTGCATTTTTTATTGCATATTCTATTGCATCTCTTCTGTTTTCAATAACAATATGCTCGCCTGTAACACCAGGGAGAATTTCATTGATTATATCCATAGGCTGTTCTGTCCTCGGGTTATCTGAGGTAACAATGCAAAAATCTGCAAGGGAGCTTGCAACTCGACCCATTATTGGTCTTTTTGTGTTATCTCTGTCCCCACCGCAGCCAAAAAGAATTACCACTCTTCCTTTTGCAAAGCCTTTTGCTGTTTTTAAAATGTTTTCTATTCCGTCAGGTGTGTGGGCATAATCTACAAGAACAGTAAAGTCCTCCGATACAGGCACAACCTCTGCTCTGCCTCTTACACCTTTTGCTTTTTCAAGGGCTTTTATAACAATTTCGTCTTCAATTCCAAGTGCCTTAACTGCACCTACTGCAGAAAGTGCATTATATACCGAAAATTTACCCGGTATAGAAAGGCTATACCTTTCTCCTTTTATGTCAAAAGATACACCTCTTTGCTCAAGAAGTACATTTTCTGCTTTTAAATCTGCATCATTGTCTATACCAAAGGTTAAAACAGGACATTTTGCCTTCTTCGCCATATATATTCCAGCTTCGTCGTCTGTGTTTATTACACCCTTTTTACAGATATCAAACAAGATTGCTTTGGCATCTCTGTAATTTTCCATTGTTTTATGGAAATCAAGATGGTCCTGTGTTAAATTTGTAAAAACACCCACATCAAAGTCACAGCCGTAAACTCTGTCTAAATAAAGAGCATGGGAGGAAACCTCCATAACAACTGTATCAACCTTGCTGTCTGCCATTTTTCTGAATATTCCCTGAAGCTCGAATGAGTCTGGAGTTGTTCTTGCCGCAGGATATATTTCCTCACCTATAACTATCTGGTTTGTTCCTATTAATCCAACCTTTTCTCCTGCCTCTTCAAGGATTTGTTTTATTAAATAAGTTGTTGTTGTTTTTCCGTTTGTTCCTGTTATACCCACAAGTTTAAACTCTCTTGATGGATTGCCGTGAAAGTTTGAACAAAGAACTGCAAGAGTTCTTCTTGTATCCTTAACCTTAACCACAGGACAGGAAACATCAACATCATCCTCTGCAATAATAACAGACGCACCCTTTTCTTCTGCGTTTTTTGCGTACTTGTGACCGTCTGTTTCATAGCCCTTTATGCACACGAATGCAGACCCGTCCTTAACAGTTAAGGATGAGCTTTCAACAGAGGTTATTTCTATATCTCCGTCTCCCTCATATTCAATTGTGCCAAGCAATTCTTTAAGTAACATTTTATTACCTCTATTCTACATCAAGATGTCTGAATTCAACATACACAACAGTTCCCTTTTCAACAACGCTGCCTGCTGCCGGTTCTTGTTTAAACGCAGCAGTATCTCCGCTGCTGTGGGAGTTTCTTCCTCCGCTTCCAACCTTCATATTAAGTCCGCTGCTTATAATTATATTATTCGCCTGAAGAATTGAACAGTTTTCTACCGACGGAACCGTTACCATCTGTGGTTCTTTATCTTCTGTATGAAGAAGAATTAAAGTACCCTCAGGAAGTCTTACACCGCTTTGAGGGGTCTGTCTTAGTATAGTTGTTCCCTCTCCTTCAACGCTATATTTAAAGCCTGCGTCAACAACAAGCTTTTTAGCCTCTTCAACTGTTTTGCCCACAGTATTTACAACCTGAATTTCCTGGCTCTGTTCTTCTTCTGTTAATACCTTTTCAACACCTAAATACTGCAAAGTGTTTTCCATAATCCTGCCTACAACAGGAGCGGCAATAACACCGCCAAAATACTGACCTGCTTCTGGTTCATCTATCATAACCAAAACTGCAATCTGAGGGTCGTCTGCAGGAGCAAAGGCAACCATTGATGCAATCTTTTTATTTTCACTTCTTGGTTGTTTTTCTGATGTTCCTGTTTTTCCTGCAACTCTGTAGCCCTTGATATATGCATTTTTACCTGAGCCTACAGCAACTGCTTCTTCGAGCATACTTCTTAGTCTTTCGCTTGTTTTTTCAGAAACCACCTGTCTTTTAACTTCTGTTTCCGCTTTCTTTATAACATTGCCGTCTGCATCAATTATTTCTTTAACTACATGAGGAGTTACATATTTTCCGTTGTTTGCAACTGCTGAAATTGCGGTAATAAGCTGAATAGGTGTTACCTGAAAACCCTGACCGAATGATGTTGTTGCATTCTCAACAGGGCCGTAAAGAGTCGGACTGAAAAAAATACCAAGTGCTTCTCCCGTAACATCTATTCCTGTTTTTTCGGTAAGACCAAAACCTTTTACATATTTAAAGAAATTTTCTTTGCCGACACTTGCACCTATTTCAATAAATGCAGGGTTGCAGGAATTCTGTATTGCCTGAGCAAAGGTCTGCATACCGTGTCCCCCTGCTTTCCAGCATCTTATTCTCGTTCCCGCTACCTCTGTTGAGCCTGAACAGTAAAAGGTTTTATTGTCAGGTATAAGGTTTTCCTCTATTGCAATGGCAGATGTTAAAATTTTGAATGTAGAACCCGGTTCATATGTATCAACAACCGCCTTGTTTCTCCACATTTTGTTTCTCGCTGCTGCCACAAGTTTATTTTTTTCATCATCTGTTTCAGCATTTTCTATTGCCTCAAGTGCTGCTGCGTCAGTTATAACCGCATAGCTGTTAGGGTCAAAATCAGGCTTTGTTGCCATAGCAAGAATTCCGCCTGTTTTTACATCCATAACTATTGCACAGGCACCATTTTTTGCATCGTTTTCTATTATTGCCGTTTCAAGCTCGTTTTCAACATAGTGCTGGATAACCTCGTCTATAGTTAAAACAAGACTGCAACCGTCCTTTGAGCTGTAATACTGCTCATACTCGTAAGAAACCTCAACGCCTCTTACATCCTGTGCAGTTACAACCCTGCCCGACTCTCCTGTTAAATAATCATCATATTTAAGTTCTATTCCTGAAAGTCCCTGATTATCTGAGCCTGCATAACCAAGCACATGTGCCGCAAAATTCTTATACGGATAATATCTTTTTGAGTCCTCAACAATTGAAATACCAGGGAGATTTCCCTCTGCAATTTCTTTTCTTATTCTCTGCGCCGCATCACTTTCAATCTTAGATTTAATTATTTCGTATCTTGATTTTTTTGTTACATCTTTTTTTACATCTTCATAATCAAGTTTTAATATATCTGAAAGAATTTTGCATACATCTTCAACTGCATCCTCTTCCTCGATGATTACAGGGTCCGCAATAACCGTATCTACAGATGCTGATACTGCAAGCTCTTTCATATTTCTATCGTATATTGTACCTCTTTTTGGGTTTATAATTCTGTCCTTAGTCTGCTGCTGCATAGCAAGCTCCTGCCACTTAGTTCCCTCTACAAACTGCAACCAGAAGATTTTCGCCATCATAACAACAACCAGCATTGCAAGAACGCAAAGCATAATTAATATTCTTTTTTTGGTGATGTTTTTTACCTTTGCCATTATAAATCTCCATTTTACTGACAAAGGGGTTTATTAAAATATAAACCCCTTATGCTACTATTCATTTTAATATACTTTGCAATCAGTACAAATATTCCATACAGAAGTTCCATATGGAAGAAAAAATATTCTTTCCGCTTTCTTCACCTGACTGAACTGCCACTGTCTTACTTCCCATATTAAGGTCAAGCTCCACAATCTGATGCTGTTGAGGAGTGTTCATATTAAGCTCGTTTACGGCAACTGACTGTACTGTGTTTAAATCCGTCATCGCTTCAAGCTTAACAAAGGATTGCTGTACTTCTTTTTCAACCTTTGCAAGAGTGTTGTTTAAGCCTGCAATCTGATTATTCATCTGAGAAATTATAGTACTTCTTAAAACAATCGTAAAAACTGCTGCAAAAAGACCTATCATAAAAACTTTATAAAACAGTTTTGCGTTTTCTTTTTTAGAAATCTTCTTTTCCTGTTTAACTTGCGGTTTTACCTTAGTTTCAGGTGCATATCCGTATTTAGGAACTGCTGTTCCTGAAATATAACCGTTATAACTGTTCATTCGTTTCTCCTTTTATAATTTTTCTATAATTCTCAGTTTAGCACAGGACGACCTCGAGTTCATTGTCAGCTCTTCTTCACCTGCGATTATTGGTTTTCTGTTTACCAGCTTTCCCTTTGGTTTATTACCGCAAACACAAATTGGGAAGTCCGGAGGACAGGTACATCCCTTGCAGAAATCATTGAAGGCATTTTTCACGATCCTGTCTTCAAGTGAATGGAAGGTTATTATTGCAAGTCTGCCCCCCGGTTTAAGGGATTCAAAAAAATCTATTACCGACTGCCTTAAAAGGCTTAATTCCGAGTTTACTTCTATTCTTATTGCCTGAAAAACTCTTTTAGCAGGGTGACCACCTGACCTTCTTGCGGCTGCAGGTATTCCTGCCTTTATTAATTCTGTAAGCTCAAATGTTGTTTCAACAGGCTTTATTTTTCTTGCTTTGTCAATTTCCTCTGCTATACGGAAAGCAAATTTTTCTTCACCGTAGTCCCTGAAGATTTTGGCAAGCTCTGTTTTTTCATAATTGTTAACAACTTCATACGCAGAAAGACTCTGGCTTTGGTCCATTCTCATATCAAGTCTTGCATCTGCATTGTAGGAAAACCCTCTTTCCCCATTATCAAGCTGATATGACGAAACTCCAAGGTCAAGTATTGCACCCGAAAGTCCATCTACTTCATATTCCTTTAATATGTTTTTAATTTCACAGTAGTTGCTTTTATGAAAGATAACTCTGTCTTCATAATCCTTAAGTCTTACTTTTGCAGCCTTGATAGCCTCAATATCTCTGTCTATTCCTATAAGCTTTATATTGTCAAGAGTTTCAAGAAGCTTTAAGGAATGACCGCCGCCGCCTAAAGTTCCGTCTGCAAAGTAACCTTCATTATTAACTGAGAGTGCTTCAACACTTTCATTAAGCAAAACCGATATGTGTTTAAATTCCATATTTATAAACCGTAGCTTGAAAGATGCTCTGCGAATTTTTCTTCGTCAACTTCAGCTTCTTCATTGTTGTACTTAGTCCATTTATCGTATGACCAAAGTTCTATATATGAACCCTGCCCTACAACCGCAACATCTTTTTCAATTCCCGCATATTTTATAAGCATATCAGGAAGCAGTATTCTTCCCTGCTTGTCCACATTACATTCTGCTGAGTGGGAAAGCACTTCTCTTTTAAATCTTACTGCGATTTTGTCGCTTTCTTTAATAGAAGAAACTTTTTCAAAGAATGACTGCCACTCTGTTGGTGAATACACCTTGAGGCACTGCCCCTTTTCCTGTGAAATGGTTATGTAGAAAACATCGCCGATATCGTCACGGAATTTTGCAGGCATAATAATTCTGCCCTTAACATCAATGCTGTGGTTATATTCGCCTATTAACATTTGCAAAACTCCTTTCTTTGTTTTTTCTTCCACTTTCTTCCACTTTTGTGTACTCTTCCCCCACTTTTGTTATATCATACAACATTTTATAGAAATAATCAAGTGTTTTTTATAAAATTTTTTAACTTTTTTGTCATATTCATAAAATTTTTCTACATATATATAAAAATACAAGAAAAAGGGTGACAAAACAGAGAATATGTGTTATACTATCTCTATATTTTTAATAAGGCGGAGGTACTTTATATGAAAAAAATTATGTTCGCAACAAGCGAGGCATATCCATTCCTAAAAACAGGAGGTCTTGGCGATGTAGCTTATGCTCTTCCAAAAGAACTTAATAAGAACGGCTACGAGACAAGAGTTATTTGTCCCCTCTACCAGGATATTAAAGATGAATATAAAAATAAAATGAAAAAGATTTGCGATTTTACCGTTCCTGTTGGCTGGAGAAGTCAGTATTGCGGACTTTTAACTGCCACTCTCGGTAATACAGTTTTTTATTTCCTTGATAATGAATATTATTTCAAAAGAGGCGGTGCGTACGGTTATTATGATGATGGCGAAAGATTTGCTTTCTTTGACAGAGCAATTTTAGAAGCAATCCTTCACATTGAAGACTTTGACCCGGATATTATTCATTGTAACGACTGGCACACAGGTCTTGTTCCTGTGCTTATGCACCACTATTATTACGGAACAAAAGCTTTTTGTAAGGTTGTTTATTCAATCCACAACTTAAAGTTCCAGGGTATGTTCCCAAAACAGATTTTAACAGAGCTTTTAAACCTTAACGACGGCTATTATACCGACGATAAGCTTAAATTCTATGACTGCATTTCATTTATGAAAGGCGGAATTGTTTACTCAGACTTTGTTAACACCGTAAGCCCCACATACGCAGAAGAAATTCAGGGCGAATACTATGGCGAAGGACTTGACGGCGTTCTTCGTGCAAACAACTACAAATTAAAGGGCATATTAAACGGCATAGACTATGAGCTTTATGACCCTAAAACAGACAAATCCCTTTATGAAAACTTCAGCTCTGTAAAAATTGATAAAAAGAAAATCAACAAAACAAGACTTCAGCAGGATTTGGGACTTGCTGTTTCAGAGGATATTCCTATGATTGGTATTATCAGCAGAATGACTCCTCAGAAAGGCTTTGACCTTGTTATCGCAGTCCTTGAGCAAATTATGAACAACAATGTTCAGCTTGTTATGCTTGGTACAGGCGATGCAAAATATGAAGAAGTATTTAAGTATTTTGCTCACAAATACCCTGACAGAATGTCTGTTAATATTACATTCTCAGATGATCTTGCAAGAAAAATCTATGCAGCATCTGATTTATTCCTGATGCCTTCTCTCTTTGAGCCTTGCGGACTTGGTCAGCTTATGGCTTTAAGATACGGCTCAATTCCTGTTGTCCGTGAAACAGGCGGTCTTAAAGACACAGTTACCCCTTACAACGAATATACAGGTAAAGGTAACGGTTTCTCTTTTGCAAACTTCAACGCACACGAAATGCTCCATGTTATTGAGTATGCACTTTCTCAGTATCATAACAAGGACGCATGGAACAAGCTTGTAAGAAATGCTATGAGAAGTAAGTTTGACTGGCAGTTAGCCGCTAAAAACTATATTGATGTATACGAAAACTTATAATTGAAAGGATATAAACATAAATGCTTAACAAAACTAAAGACCAAATTAAAAAAGACTTCCAGCAGAAGCTTATCACAAGATATTCAAAGGATATAGAGCAGGCTCATCCCCTTCATATCTACGAAGCTTTCGGAAGACTTATCAGAGATTATGTAACACAGTATTGGTACGAATCAAAGAACAAATACAATGAAAAGACTGTTAAACAGGTTCATTATTTTTCAATGGAATTCTTACTTGGTAAGCTCCTTGATACAACCTTAATAAATCTTGGTATCAAAGAACAGGCAACAGAGGCTCTTGCAGAACTTGGTATCGACATTAACGACCTTAAAGAAATCGAAATTGAGCCCGGTCTTGGCAACGGCGGTCTTGGCAGACTTGCTGCCTGCTTTTTAGACTCTATGAGCTCAACAGGTATTCCTGCATACGGTCAGGGCATACGATACAAATACGGCTTATTCAAGCAGACAATCAAAGAAGGTTATCAGCTTGAAGAAGCAGATAACTGGCTTAAATATGAAAACATCTGGGAAATGAGAAGAGATGACGAGGCGGTTGTTGTACGCTTTGGCGGTGACATTGATGTAGATATTGACAAAAACGGCGAAATTCAGGTTCAGCACAAAAACTGCGAAGAGGTTTTAGCTGTTCCATATGATACACCAATCGTTGGCTATGATTGTAAAAATGTTAACACTTTAAGACTCTGGAGTGCAAAGGTTATCGGCGAAGAGCTTGACTTTTCAGAATTCAGCCACGGCGATTATCTTAAATCTGTTGAAGATAAATACAACACAGAATTAATTTCAAATGTACTCTACCCTGATGATTCAACATACGAGGGTAAAAAGCTCCGTCTTAAACAGGAATATTTCTTTGTTAGTGCGGGACTTCAGAGCATTGTTAAAAAACACAAAAAACTCGGTCTTTCAATGGAAAGATTCTACGAAAACCACGCAGTTCATATTAACGACACTCATCCATCATTGGCTATTGCTGAGCTTATGAGAATATTAATCGACGAGGAAAATATTCCTTGGGCAACTGCATGGGAAATCACAAAGAAAACTATGGCTTACACAAACCATACAATTATGGCTGAAGCTTTAGAAAAAATCGACATTAATCTTATGAAATCACTTCTTCCGAGAATTTATATGATTATTGACGAAATCAACAAGAGATTTGACTATGCCATCTATGAGAAATACGGTGACAGCTTTGAAAAGAAATCAAAGATGTCTATTCTCTGGGACAACAAAGTAAGAATGGCAAACCTTGCAATAGTAGGTTCACATTCTGTTAACGGTGTTGCAGCACTTCATACAGACATTCTTAAAAATCAGGAATTAAAAGACTTTAACGAGTTCTTCCCTGATAAATTCAACAACAAAACAAATGGTATCACTCACAGAAGATGGCTTATTTCTGCAAACCCTGAGCTTACAAAGCTTATCTGCGATGCTATCGGCGACAAATGGATAAAAGACCCTGAAAGACTTGAGGATCTCCTCCCATTTGCAGACGACGCAGTTTTCAAAGAAAAATTCAGAGCAGTTAAGCACGGCAAAAAGCTTGAATTTATTGACTTCGTTAACAACACATTTGATACAAAGCTTGAATCACACAGTCTTTACGGCACACAGGTTAAAAGACTTCACGCATACAAAAGACAGACACTTAACATTCTCTATGTAATGCACCTTTATAACCAAATTCTTGAAAATCCTGATATTGATATGCAGCCAAGAACATTTGTTTTCGGTGCAAAGGCATTTTCAAGCTACAGCCTTGCAAAGAGAGTTATCAAGTTAATCAATGCAGTTGCAGCAAAAGTTAACAACGACCCAATAGTTCGCGGAAGACTTAAGGTTATCTTCATTCCAAACTACAATGTTGACCTTGCACAGAGAATTATCCCTGCATCTGATGTTAGTATTCAGATATCAACTGCTTCTAAAGAGGCATCAGGAACAAGTAATATGAAATTTATGATGAACGGTGCAATCACACTTGCAACAATGGACGGTGCAAATGTTGAAATCCACGAGGCTGTTGGTGACGATAACATTGTAACCTTCGGTCTTTCATCAGAAGAAGTTATCAACTACTATGCTCACGGCGGTTACCTTTCATCTGAAATTTATAACAATGACCCAAGAGTTAAAAAGTGCCTTGACCAGCTTAAAAGCAACTTCTATACAGATGCTGCAGGTCAGTTTGATGAAATCTTCAATCACTTGGTAACCTGGAATGACGAATTCTTTGTTCTTAAAGATTTCGATGCTTATGTTAAGGCAAACGAAAAAATGGCTGAAATGTATCAGGACAAGGAAAATTGGTACAGAAGTGCAATTATAAATGTTGCTAAATCAGGTCGTTTCTCATCTGATAACACAATCAGAAACTACGCAAAAGATATCTGGGGCATTGACCCGACATTTGTAAAATAATGATATATTACAATTCCTGGGATAAAAAATGCAAGTCGCACTTCGGTGCAGTTGTAAAGGGTACTGAGGTATCATTTACAGTATATTCCGACAACTGCTTTGAAGCATATCTTTGTATAGAAGATAAAGAGCTTAAAATGGATAAAAACGGTCATACATTTTCAATCAGCTATAAGGCTGAAAAGCTCGGACCTGTCTTCTACTGTTTCAGACTTACATCAAACAATTTATATACAATCTATATAGGAAAAGGAACAAGGGAAAATTCTGAATTTTCCCTTGTTTGTCCTGCACTTTTACATCAGCTTACAGTATACGAAGAAATGCCAGACCTGCCAGATTGGTACACAAACGGCATTATGTACCAGATTTTTCCTGACAGATTTTGCAAAAGCGGCAATATCCGTCATATTAAAGAAAACTGCCATATTTATGATGATTGGTACGAAATTCCCAAATATATAAAAACCGAAGAAGGAGGAATAGAAAAGTGGGACTTTTTCGGAGGGAATTTTGATGGTATACGCGAAAAGCTTGACTATCTGAAGGAACTTAATGTTTCAGTTATCTATTTAAACCCCATATTTGAGGCAACATCAAATCATCGTTATAATACGGCGGATTACACAAGGGTTGACCCTATGCTTGGTACAGAAGAAGATTTTGACAGACTTATTGCCGAAGCCGAAAGCAAGGGTATCAGAATAATTCTTGATGGTGTTTTTAATCATGTTGGTGCTGAAAGTATCTATTTTGACAGATTTGGTACTTTCAATTCAAACGGTGCTTGTCAAAGCGAAAACTCCCCTTACTCTGAATGGTTTTATTTTAAAGAATTCCCAACAGACTACGAAAGCTGGTGGGGTGTTATGGATCTGCCTAAATTAAACACAGAAAATCCAAAGGTTCGTGAATACATTTGTGAAAATGTACTTAAAAAATGGACAAAACATGGCCTTGGCGGTTGGCGTCTTGATGTTGCAGACGAGCTTTCTGATGAATGTCTGTCTTTGATAAACAAAGCTGTTAAGGATGTTAACAAAGATACTGTTGTTATCGGCGAGGTGTGGGAGGATGCGTCAAATAAGGTAGCATACTCTGTGCAAAAAAGTTATTTTTCAAAGCCTGAGCTTGATGCTGTTATGAACTATCCTTTCAGGGATAATATGGTTAAATTTCTTCTTGGTGGCTGTGATGCTTTTTATCTTAAAAATGCATTTATGACACAGCTTGAAAATTATCCGAAAAGAAACTTTATGGGCAACTTCAATATGCTCTCAACCCACGATATCGCAAGAATTTTCACTGTTGCAGGTAGGGATATGAAAATCCTTGAACAATTTGTTTCAGCTCTTTTCATATTCCCCGGTGTGCCCTGTATTTATTATGGTGACGAGGCAGGCCTTGAGGGCGGAAAAGACCCCGACAACAGAAGAACCTTCCCCTGGGGCAGAGAAAACAAGGATATATATAATATTTATAAAGAATATAGCGATTTAAGAAACCAGAGTAACACTTTAAAAAGCGGCAATACCCTTTTTGATGCAATAGACGAAAATGTCTTCTGCGTTGTAAGATTTAACGAGAAAAATAAAATAATTCTTTATTTAAACAATTCATTTGAAGAAAAGAATTTTCTATCACCATACACCAAAGAAAGTATTACTGTTCCGTCAAAAGGGATATATATGGAAAAAAATTGAAAAGGTGCAACCTATTGCACCTTTTTTAGGTATTATTTACAGGAGGGATAAATTATGAAAAAGATTTTAAGTATCACACTAACAATTTTAATCCTTTTAAGCAGTTTTACTGTTTTGGCACAGGACAATATTGCAGTTTCTCTTGCATCTGTCAAATCAAAAATCGAAGTTCCTGCAAACCTTTCTGAATTTGACAGTTCTGTAAGCACAAGAAAGGACAAAACCATTTACCGTTTTAATTGGTATAATTCGGACCGTTCAGAAAGCCTTTCTGTTACTGCAACCGAAACAGGAATTATAACAAACTACAGCTACTACAGCAACGATATGTACAATCGTGCAGACAAACAGCTTTCATCATTTACAAGAAATGATGCACAGCTTATGGCAGATAATTTCCTCAAAAAGGCAATTCCTGAAGCTTTCACCGATACAGATATTTTTGTTTATAAAAACATCTCTGTTGACTTCTCAGAAAACGGCACTTCCTATTCTGTTTTGTTCAACAGAGAATTAGAAGGCATTGAAGTTATAGGACAGACTGCAACTGTAGATATTTTAGTAAAAGGTGAAAATGCTATTGTTACAAATATGCACACTTCTTTTGATAAAATTACATATGAAGATATCAAAAACGGAAAAGCATACATAGAAAACAAAGAAGAAGTGTATAAAGCTGTATTTCCTGCAGAACTTATGTATGTTAAAAAGAAATATGATGACAAAGAATTTTCTCTTGTATACCGTTTAAAAGGCGGAAATGGCTATATTTCAGCTTTTACAGGAGAAAAGGTTGAGCCTTTCTCCGATGCGGAGCTATATTTAAAAAATGAGTCTATGTCCGACTCTGTCGCAGGAATGGGTGGAAGCGAATTCACACCTCAGGAGCTTAAAGAGCTTGAAAATGTCAAAAATCTTATTTCTGTTGAAGATGCAGTTAAGTTAATTAAAAGTGAGTCTTTATTTAACACAAACAAAAACAGCAAAGTAATATCTTCCCGTTATAACAAGCTTGACGGCAAATACACTTTAGAGGTTTCTTTGCAAACAGACGAAAACAACGGCGAAAGATTTGTTTTAGATGCACAGACAAAAGAGCTTAAAAGCTTTTATTCATACGACTATTCATATGATGCAAAAACAGATAAAAAGCTTTCTGAGAAAGAAATTTCTGATGCTGAAAAGGTAATTGATGCTGTTATTAAAAAATACGCAGGAACAGTTTCCCTTAAAGGCAATGAAACCTCTGTAAACAATGAATATGTATCAAAATCCTATATCAGACTTGAAAACAATGTTCCTGTTGACGGAAACAGTATTTCAGTTACATACAAAGACGGCAAAATAACAAGCTATTCAAAGTATTTTGAAGATAAAACCTTTGTTCCTTTGGAGGGCGTTATAGCCACTGAGGAGGCATATAATAAAGTTTTAGAGTATCATCCCATCAAGCTCTGTTACTTAAATACAGGCGAAGAATATAAGCTCTGCTACACTCTTGACCTTGTTAACGGATATGTGGAAATAGATGCAAAAACAGGCGAAAAGACAAGAGCAACTCAAAATGCGTTTAACTTTTACAATGACCTTGAAAAGCATTGGTGCAAAACCGCTGTTGAAAAGCTTGCCCAAATAGGTATTTCCTTCGAGGGCGAAAGCTTTGAACCTGAAAAAGAAATTACACAGCTTGAAATGTTAAGACTTTTCGGTGCCGCTGTAAAATACACAAGTTATCTTACTTTAGATGCTGAAAACCTTTATAAAACTCTTGAACGAGAAAACATTGTACCAAAAACAGAACGAGCAGATGCCTCCCCTGTTTTAAGAGAAGATGCATTTGTATATCTTGTCCGTTTCTTAGGTTACGAAAGAATTGCAAAAGCAGAAGAAATCTTTACAACAAAATTCGCTGACCAGAACTTGATTTCAAAAGGAAAGCTTGGATATGCTTCTATTTTGTCAGGTCTTAAGGTTATAAACGGCAACGGCAGTCTTGTTAAACCAAAAGATAATTTAACAAGAGCAGAGGCTGTAGTTATGATATATAATTTATTTACAAATATTTCTTGATTTTTTACATAAAAAATGGTAAAATGTTCACAATAAGAAAAGAAAAG
>JAGARF010000248.1 GCA_017622395.1 Clostridia bacterium
GTCCTATTAATATCAAGATAATTCCGCCGAAGATGTTGGCTTTTCCGCAAAATTTCATACCAACCTTTTTGCCTATTACAACACCAAAAGTACAGATAACAAAGGTCACGGCTGCAATGATTGCGGTGCATATAAGTGCCATTAAGAGGGTGTGTTCTGCGATGGTAAAGCCAACAGAGAGCGCGTCTATAGATGTGGCAATTCCCTGAACAATTAAAGTTCCTATGCCTATTTTTTCTCCACACTCACAGGAAGCACCTTTTTCTTTTCCCTCTTTAATCATATTAATTCCTATGTATAACAAAAGGATAAGTGCAATCCAGGGAATGAATTTTTCAAAGCTTTTGAAATGTTCAAGTATGGTGTGTACGCATACCCAGCCAATCATAGGCATTAAAGCCTGAAAAACTGCAAAAACAAGAGCAATTCCAAACATCTTGTTTTTCTTCATACAAGGCTCGTTAAGACCGTTTGCAACGGATACCGAAAAGGCATCCATTGCAAGTCCTACACCTAAAAGTATACTGTTTACTATAAACACTATAGTTGTCATTTATTCTTAATCTCCTTTAGATTTTCAAGCCAGATATTATACGATGCATCTGACGGCATCTTTAAATCTCCTCTCGGTGAAATGCCGATGCTTCCAACCTTTACACCGTCAGGACTGCAGCTTCTCTTAAACTGCTGTGTGAAAAATCTCTTATAGAAATTTTCAAGCCACTTATATATTTCATCCTCGTTGTAGTCGTCCTTAAAGGCTTTCTTTGCAAGGTGATATATTTTCTCAGGTGAAAAAGCATATCTTAAAGCGTAGTAAAGGAAAAAGTCCGAAAGCTCATAAGGTCCCACAAGGCTTTCTGTTTTCTGTGAAATTTCTCCCTTTGCATCAGGCGGAAGAAGCTCGGGACTAATGGGAGTTTCTGCAATATCCCTTAAAATTTCATTACAACCCTCAAACATTTCGCTGTCTGCTATTTTTTCAAGCATCCATCTTAAAAGGGTTTTGGGTATACCGCAATTAACACCGTACATACTCATATGGTCGCCGTTATAGGTACACCAGCCAAGAGCAAGCTCGCTTAAATCCCCTGTTCCTACAACAAAACCGCCGACTTTTCCTGCATAATCCATAAGAACCTGTGTTCTTTCTCTTGCCTGTGCGTTCTCGTATGTTAAATCATATGTGTTTTCGTTATGATTAATGTCCTCAAAATGTTTAAGGCAGGCATCTTTTATATTGATTTCCTCAAAGGTTAAGCCAAGCTTTTTTATAAGTGCAACTGCGTTGTTATAGGTTCTTCCCGTTGTGCCGAAGGCAGGCATTGTAATACCCACAACATCGCATAATGGCTTATTAAGTTCTTTTGCACAAAGAGCTGTAACAAGAAGTGCAACCGTTGAATCAAGACCGCCTGAAACACCGATAACAGCCTTACCTCCGATAGTTTTCCATCTTTTTTTAAGACCTGCAACCTGTATCGCAAGAATTTCTTCCCATCTGCCTGCGTCACAGGGAACAAAAGGAAACTTCTTAATATTAAGAGTTTCGCCTGTTGCCTTGAATTCTTCTGTTTCAACAAAAATATATCTTGGCTGAAATTCACCTTTTAAATCTGCAAAGGTTTTGTTTTTCGCTCTGTCAGCCTTGATTTTTTCTATATCTATTTCTCCGTATAAAATGTAATCTTCATCAAAAAGCTTTGCATTTTCTGCAATAACTGTACCGTTTTCACATATAAGGCTGTGACCCGGAAATGCACTGTCTGTTGTAGATTCACCCTCACCTGCAGAAACATAAACATAGCCTGAAATGTTTTTTGCAGAAAGAGTTGAAACAAGATTTCTTCTTGCTTTTCTTTTGCCCACAGCTTCAGATGCAGCAGAAAGATTTACAATTATTTCCGCTCCGTTTGTTGCAAGAATTGTTCCCACTGAAACGGGTGCCCACATATCCTCGCAGATTTCCGTTGCAATGTTTATTTCGCCGTTTAATTCATAAATAAGGTCATTGCCGATTGGGATTTCATAGTCCTCATCAAAACCAAGCTCTGATGCAAAAATACTGTCAACTCTTAAAGCATCGGCAGAAGAAAACCATCTTTTTTCATAAAACTCGCCGTAGTTTGGAAGGTATGTTTTAACATATGCACCGTATATAGTTCCGTTTGAAATCATAAAGGCACAGTTAAAAAGTCCGTTCTTCATATAAAGAGGAGCAGAAACTATAATTGCTGCTTTTTCTTTTTCTGTATGCTCTGTTATTTCTCTTAATGCTTTAAGGCTGTCCTTTAAAAGTACCTGCTGGAAAAAAAGGTCACCGCAGGTTGCACCTGTTATACAAAGCTCAGGAAAAACAATAAGGTCTGCGCCATTTTCCTTTGCCTCTGTTATTTTGCTTATAATCTGCTGACAGTTAAAGCTTACATTGCCAACTGAAACTGCAGGTACTGCCGCAGCAATTTTAATATATCCGAACATAGACTGTCCCTTCCTTAAATAAAAATTTATTATATATTCTACCTGATTTTATAATAAAGCATACAATGACAAAAGCCTTCAAAGCTTTCATCGGCTATCTGGTCTCTGAATTCCTTGCAGATGCACTTGTTTTCTTCAGTTCTCTGCAAACGGCAGGGGCAGTAGCCGCCTGTTCTTTCAAGACCCTCTTTGACTGTTTTTACAACCTCTGTATCAGGATTTAGTATTACTTTCATTTTTTATCTCCTTTTCCCATTTGATGAGCATTAATATTCCGCTTATAAGATAAACAACCCACATAAGAAGTGTTGCTATATTATCCGAGCCTTTTGAAAAGTTATTATACCACATATATATGCTTAAAGAGTTAACCAAAAGCCATATCCACCATTGCTCCGAATACATCTTAACAGAAACTATCATTGCAATAATCGATGCAACAGTTGTAAAACTGTCGATGTATGGCATAGCATCTCCAAGATATGAGAGAGCAAGTCCGTACAAATATGTAGCAATTCCTATACAAAGCAGGCATAAAATTCTGTTTTTGTTGCTCATATGTCTTTTTCTGACCTCGCCTGTATCAAGGTTCATATTCTTGCTCCACAGGGCAAAGCCTACAAACTGCATAGGCAGATAATAAAGGGCATTAAGCATAGTTTCGCCGAAAAGGCTTGCTTTATAAGAAATTATTGCATATAAAATACTGTTTATAAGACCGAAAATATATGCAGAAAGCTTACCCTTGCCTGCAAGAATAACATACAAAATTCCCGATACCGCAGAGATTATTCCCATTAAGGAGTCTCCGAGAGCAACAGAAACCGCAGCTATAATAAAGCAGGAAAGAAACAACCATAATATTTCCCATAATTTCCAGCCGTACAGCTCGTTTTTAATAAACTTAATCATAATACACCTGTGACAATTCTGTCGTTGTTATTGTAATCTTTAATAATTTCTGTGTTTTTAAAGCCGTTGTCATCAAGGATTTTTTTAACCGCCTCTCCCTGGTTAAAACCTATTTCAAAGGCACATCTTCCGCCTTTTATTATGTGTTTTTTAAAGTCTTTTGCTATTTTCCTGTAAAAGACAAGTCCGTCCTCTCCTCCCTCAAGAGCAAGGTGCGGCTCAAAATCCTTTACCTGACTTTCAAGAGTTTTGATTACCTCTTTTTCAATGTAGGGTGGGTTTGAAACCAATATATCATACTGTCCGTATCTATGCAAAGGGTTTAAAACATCGTCCTTTATGATTGTTACCTCTGCTTTGTTAAGCTCTGCATTTTCCTTTGCCTTCTCTATTGCACCCTGACTTATGTCAACCATTGTGACAGAAGAATTTTTGATATATTTTCTAAGAGAAATTCCTATACAGCCTGAGCCTGTGCAAAGGTCGAGTATGCTTTCGTCTCCCTTTGCGGTGCTTATTAAAAATTCAACAAGGTTTTCTGTGTCCTGCCTTGGGATTAAAACATTTTTGTCTACTTTAAAGGGCAGGGACATAAACTCCGTTTCTCCTGTTATGTATGCACAGGGTTCGCCCTTAATTCTTCTGTTTAAGGCATCTTCAAGAACTTTAAAGTCGATTTCTTTGTCTGTTAAAAGATCTGCTCTGTCTGCCTTAAAAAGTCCCTGAATAAGGAAAAAAGCATCGGCTTTGCAGTCCTCGATGCCGTTTTCTTTAAGTATTTCCTGTGCTTTTTTATATGCGTCCTTTAATTTTACCATTTGTCGTCTTCTTTGCTTTCGGGAATAACTGCCTTTATTGCCTCAAGTGCAACCTCAAGCTGACTGTCATCAGGCTCGTTTGTTGTAATTTTCTGCAGGCAAAGACCGGGGAAACTTAAAATTCTCGTAAGTATATTATCATATCTGCCTGCAAGCTTTATTATTTCATAGGAAAGTCCTGCAATAACAGGCATAAGCGCAAGGCGTGTAAGAGTTCTTATCCAAATATTCTGCCAGCCCATAAATGAGAAACAAATTATGCTTATAACCATAACAATTAAAAGAAAGCTTGTTCCGCATCTTGGGTGAAGTCTTGTTTTGCCTCTTGCGTTTTCAACGGTAAGCTCCTCGCCTGCCTCATAACAGGCAATAGATTTATGCTCAGCACCGTGATACTGAAAAACTCTTTTTATGTCAGGCAGCTTTGCAGCAAGATAAAGGTATGTTAAGAATATTACAATTCTCACAACACCCTCTGCAAGGTTTTTAATAACAACCGCATCTGTTACAAAATCCAGAAGGCTTACAATCCATGTA
>JAGARF010000249.1 GCA_017622395.1 Clostridia bacterium
CATTCAACAACCACGAAAATATTGAAGAGCAGCTCCACCAGATGGACGACAGAAGATTGTTTGCCATCTTTGAAGCATTAAAGCAAGGTGTTTCAACAGAAAAAATCCACGAAATCACTATGGTTGATGAATGGTTTATTGAAAAGCTTAAAAATCTTGTAAACTTTGAAAAAGAAATAGTTAATAACCTTACAGAAGAACTCTATCTTAAAGGTAAAACCTTAGGCTACACAGACGCAGCCTTAGAGAGAATTTCAGGACAGGCTGTTAAAAACCACAAGCCTTCCGTTTATAAGATGGTTGACACCTGTGCAGGTGAATTCAAAGCACAGACTCCATATTTTTACAGCTCTCACGATTATGACTGCGAAGCAAGAGAAAGTGCATCTGATAAAAAGAAGATTATCGTTCTTGGCTCAGGTCCTATCAGAATAGGTCAGGGTATTGAATTTGACTATTCATCAGTACATTGCGTATGGACTCTTAAAGAACTTGGCTATGAGGTTATAATCATAAACAACAACCCTGAAACAGTTTCAACAGACTTTGATACTGCTGACAGACTTTATTTCGAGCCTTTAACACCTGAAGATGTTATGAATGTTATTGAAATCGAAAAGCCTGTAGGCGTTGTAGTAGCGTTCGGCGGACAAACTGCAATTAACTTAACAAAGTTCTTATCACAGAACAACATTCCAATTCTCGGAACATCTGCAGAAGGTATTGACCTTGCAGAGGACAGGGAACAGTTTGACGCACTTCTTGAAAAATTTGATATTAAGAGACCAAAGGGTCTTACAGCTATGTCTCTTGATGACGCACTTAAATGTGCAAACGAGCTTGGATATCCTGTACTTTTAAGACCTTCTTATGTTATAGGCGGTCAGAATATGACAATTGCCCACAACGACGAAGATGTTACTAAATATATGAACATTATTCTGGGCGGAAAAATTGAAAATGCCGTTTTGATTGACAGATATATGAAAGGTACAGAGCTTGAAGTTGATGTTATCTCCGACGGATGCGATGTTTTAATCCCAGGTGTTATGCAGCATGTTGAAAGAGCAGGTATACACAGCGGTGACTCTATTGCAGTTTACCCTCCATACAGCCTTTCAGACAAAATGCTCAAGACTATTGTAGACAGCTCAACAACACTTGCACTTTCACTTGGAACAAAGGGTCTTGTTAACATTCAGTACCTTATTTATGACGGTGAGCTTTATGTTATCGAGGTTAACCCGAGAGCATCAAGAACAATTCCTTATATAAGCAAGGTTACAGGTATTCCTATGGTTGATGTTGCATCAAAGGTTATGCTTGGACAGACAATCAAAGAGCTTGGCTACAAGCCCGGTCTTTACAAGACACCTCCTTGCTTTGCAATAAAGGTTCCTGTGTTCTCCTTTGAAAAGCTTTCAGATATTAACTCAAAGCTTGGACCTGAAATGAAATCAACAGGTGAAGTTTTAGGTATAGGTAAAACCTTTAACGAGGCAATGTTTAAAGGTCTTACATCTGCAGGGCTGACAGTTCAGACCCACGAGCCAAAGGGTGTATTCATCAGCGTTGATGAACACGACTACAACGATGTTATAGGTCTTGCAAAGAAATTTGACGACCTTAAGATAAAGATTTACTCAACAAAGGGTACTGCTGAAGAAATTGAAAGACTTGGCATTGATGTTACAAAGTTTGACGATATTTCAGACAATGCTATCCTTGATTTAATCGACAAAGAGGAAATTGACTACATCATCTACACAGGCGAAGCTAAAGACGATTCTCTCGACCACTATATTGCACTCCACAGAAGAGCACTTCTTGCAGGTATTGTATGTATGACATCAATCGATACAGCAAATGCTCTTGCAGATATTATTGCAAGCCGTTTCAATCAGTCAAACACAGAGCTTATTGATATAAACAAAATGAGAGCAAAGCGTCAGGAGCTTAAATTCTCAAAAATGGCTTGTTCAGGAAATGACTTTATCTTTATTGACAACAGAAACGGCGAAATAACAAGCCCTGAATCACTTTGTATTCAGCTTTGCGACAGACACTACGGTGTTGGCGGTTACGGTATCGTTCTCATTGAAAACTCAAAAATTGCAGATGCAAAAATGAGAATTTTCAACAGAGACGGCTCAGAGGGTAAAATGGCAGGTAACTCCATTATGTGCGTAGGTAAATTCCTTTACGATAACGGATATGTTAACAAAACTGCCATAACAATAGAAACAGGAGCAGGTGTTAAAGAGCTTTATCTCCACCTCCGTGATGACAAGGTATCCTCAGTCCGAGTTAATATGGGTAAGGTTAACCTTGACGCAAAATCACTTCCTGTAGAGCTTGGCAAAGAACAGATTATAGGCGAAAAGACAAAAATCGGTGATGATGAATATGAAATCACTTGTGTATCAGTTGGTAATCCTCATTGCGTAGTCTTTGATGACTTTATCGACAGACTTGACTTAAAGAAAATCGGACCTGTTTTTGAACACGCACCTATCTTCCCTGACAGAGTTAACACAGAATTTGTAAGATATGTTAACAAGAGAACTCTTAAAGTCCGTGTCTGGGAAAGAGGTATCGGCGAAACAATGGCATGCGGTACAGGTGCTTGTGCAGCAGTTGTTGCAGCAGTTCTTAAAGGACATTGCAAGCAGGACCGTGACATCTGTGTTAAATTAAAAGGCGGCGACCTTATTGTAAACTATTCTGCAGACGGCACAGTTTATTTAACAGGCAATGCAGACCTTATATTTGAAGGACATTTATCCTATTAAAAAAAAGCCAACTGAAAAGTTGGCTTTTTTTATTCTGTAATCTCAAAATTGCACTCTGTTTCTATGAATTTTTCTCTGTCTTTCGGGTCGGTAAAGAGCGAGTAGGCAATCAGGAGCTTTGCGTAGGCTGTTTCTTTTGTAAGACCATATAAAAACTTGGTTTTATCTGTATGTTTTCTTATTATGTCTACGGTTTCATAGATTTCTCCATTTAATGTTGCTGGAGAAAGATAAGTATCAACATTTAGTCCATTGCATTTATCTATCATATAAAGAATGGAGTTTTTTCCGTAGCTTTCTGAATAGGTGTTTTTCTCTGTGCAGGCAGTTCCTGAATGAAAACTGCCGTGAAGAACAGCTTTAAATTTACTGTAATCATACACATCATAATTCATACCTGTATATGGGTCTAACATCAGCACACATTCTTCAAGCGTTATTTCTTTACTCATATCAATTAATGCTTTTCTTTCTCTAAAAGATATTTTTTCCATATCTTTTTCCTTGATTGCTCCCTTGCTGTAAAAGTCCTCGCTGTAGTTTTCGCACTGCTTAATTCTTGAACCAAGATGTATATACATTTCCTTATCAGAAATGTTTTTATAGGCAACATAAACATTAGGTTCAACACCCTTATATATGCACTCTGTTGCACATCTGAAATTTTCGTTTCCATTTGCCCTTTCCCTTTCAAGCCTTGCATTTGAGGAAACAAAAAACACAGGGATATCTGTACCGCTTAAAAGCATTGAGAAAAGTGCTGCAGAATATGCTAAGGTGTCTGTTCCGTGAGCAAAAATCACACCGTCAAACTTTTTCTTTTTGATTTCTTCCTGATAGGTTTTTATTATTAAATTCCACTTTTCAACCGTCATATTTTCGCTTAATATAAGCAGATTTTCACTTAAATTAAAATGCACAAGCTCTTTATATTCAGGGTTCTTATTATAAAAATTCTCCGTAAGCCAAAGACCTGCCTTGTCACTTACTGTCAATGTTTTGTTTTCATTAAGCTTTGTGCAGATTGTCCCTCCAACTAAAATCAATAAAATTTCTTTCATATGAAAATTCCCAATATAATCGTAGGGGCGACCCTGTGTGGTCGCCCGCTATTTATCAGCCGTTAAGCTTCTTGTTTAAGATTTCTTTAATAACCGCAGGGTCACCTGCACCTTTAAGCTGTTTCATACAAGCACCGAACAACGCCTGCTCAGCCTTTAATTTTCCGCCTTTGTAGTCTGCTACAGCCTGTTGATTTTCACTTAAGATTGTATCTATTACTTTTTCTATTTCAGAAGTGTCAATTTTTTTATCAAAGCCGTTTTCCTTGCAGTATTCAACAGGGTCAACATCACTTTCAACAACTGCGATTAATATTTTCTTACCGATGTTTCTGTTGATTTTGCCTTCATCTACCATTTTTATAATAGCTGAAAGCTTTTCTGCTGTTACATTAAGCTCTGCAAAAGTCTTGCCGTCTTTTCTTAAAATACCTGCACAGTCTGTTAAAATCCAGCCTGCTGTATCCTTCATATCACAGCCAAGTGCAACAGTTTCCTCAAGAAGAGAAGATATCTTATGGTTAGACATAAGCATATCGATTTCTTTCTGTGAAATGCCTGCAAGAGCATATTCTTCAGCTTTTTCATCAATTGCCGCAGGTTTTGCAGCCTTGATTTTTTCAAGCCACTCATCGTCAATAACAATAGGCATAAGGTTTGCATCAGGGAAATAGCGGTAGTCTGCCTCTGTTTCCTTGTTACGCATTGCAAAGGTTTTGCCTGTTGCATCGTCATATCTTCTTGTTTCCTGAACAAGCTCTTCTGTTTCAAATTCAATGGCATCAATATGACGCTGTGCCTCATATTTAATTGCCTTTTCAATAGCCTCAAAGGAGCTCATATTCTTGATTTCTGTACGAACGCCAAACTCTTCAGAGCCTTCAGGACGGACAGAAATGTTAACATCGCATCTCATTGCCCCTTCTTCGCATTCTGAAATACCGCCTGAAATAAACATAGATTTAAGCTTGTTAAGATATGTTATAACTTCTTCAGCACTTCTGAAATCAGGCTGTGTTACTATTTCGATAAGAGGTACACTTGTACGGTTAAAATCAACGAATGATGAGTTTCCGCCGTGAACAAGCTTACCTGCATCTTCTTCCATATGAATTTGCTTAATTCTTATATCTCTTGTACCCTCTGAGGTCTTGATTTTAACAAGACCGTCTGTGCAGATTGGGTGGTTAAGCTGTGTTATCTGGTACGCACATGGAAGATCAGGATAATAATAGTTTTTCTTATCAAAGGTTGTATATTTGTTGATTGTGCAGTCAAGCATAAGACCTGCTGTTGCCGCAAGCTCAACAACTCTTTTGTTCATAACAGGAAGCATACCCGGCATACCTGAGCAAGCAGGACATACACAGTCGTTTGCCTCTTTTGGTGATGAATGTCCTCCGCAGGAGCAGAATATTTTTGACTCTGTACTTAATTCAACATGGG
>JAGARF010000250.1 GCA_017622395.1 Clostridia bacterium
ACAAGTGATGAAAGTGTTGGGTATAACATTTTTTATTCTCCTTTAATTAAAATTAACTTTATTTCTTTCTTTTCTTGCCTTTTCGGCAACAATTATTGCTTCTATTTCCTGAACAGCCTTTTCAAGGTCGTCATTTACAACATAGTAATTATACTTGGTGCACATTTCAAGCTCCTGTTTTGCCCTTTCAAGTCTTTTGGCAATAACATCTTCTGTTTCTGTGCCTCTGCCCCTTAATCTGTCAGCCAAAGTTTCAATGTTTGGCGGAAAGAGGAATATATAAACACCCTCAGGATATTTGGAGCGAACCTTCATTGCACCCTCGATTTCAATTTCAAGCAAAACATCTTTGCCCTTGTTTATGTTTTCTTCAACAGGTGCTTTAGGTGTGCCGTAATAGTTGTCACAAAAAGCCGCCCACTCAATAAACTGATTTTTTGCAATGAGGTTTTTAAACTTATCTTCATCGTAGAAATGATAGCTTACACCGTCAATTTCTCCCTCTCTTGGCTTTCTTGTTGTGGCAGAAACCGAAAGGAAAATGTTTTCATTTTTTTCAAGAAGTCTTTTGCAAACTGTTCCCTTTCCCGTTCCCGAAGGACCTGATATAACAAGAAGCAATCCTTTGTCGTTTGTAATCATATTAATTCCTTTCTGCTTCTTCCAGCTTTTGTGCAATAGTTTCCGGCATAAGTGCGGAAATAACAATATGTCCGCTGTCGAAGAACAAAACAGATTTTGTTCTTTTTCCGCAGGTTGCATCTATAGCCTTACCATCTTCTTTTGCTTGCTGAACAAGTCTTTTTATAGGTGCGGCATCAGGTGATGCAACTGCTACAAGTTTTTGGGATGAAACCAGATTGCCGTATCCGATACTGATTAAACTCATTGTTTTACCTCACTCTATATTTTGAATTTGTTCTCTGATTTTTTCGATTTCGTTTTTGTTTTCAATAACAAAGTTTGTTATTTTAAGGTCGTTTGCTTTGGAGCCTATAGTATTTGTTTCTCTGTTCATCTCCTGAATGATGAAATCAAGCTTTTTGCCGATTGAACCATCATCACAAAGAACACTTCTCATCGTTTCAATATGGCTTTTAAGTCTTACGATTTCTTCATCAACACCGATTTTATCAATGTATAAAGCAACCTCAGACAGAATTCTGTTTTCATCGACCTCTGCTGCCTCAACTGCATCTTTAACCTTTAAATAAAGCTTTTCCTTATAGCTTTCAATGTTAAGAGGAACAATTTTCTCTATTTCAAGAACATTTGCAAGCACCTTTTGAGTTTTTGAAAGAACATCCGTTTTAAGCCTTTCGCCCTCAACTGCCCTCATATTATTATAATTTTCAAGGCACCCTGAAATCACCGGCTCAAACTCAGCCCAGATTTCCTCATCGCTCAATTATTCAAACTCAACCTTAACAATATCGCTGTTATTCAAAAATCTTGATGCAGATAAATCATAAGAAAGTCCTGTTTCCTCACAGGCAGACTTAAACGCTGATATATACGCGTTCACAAGCTCTGTATCAACCGTTATTTTCTTTCCTGTTTCCTTTTTGGATACAACTGAAATATAAACATCTATTTTTCCCCTTGTTGTAAATTTACCTACAAGTGCCTTTATTTTTTCTTCTGCAAACATCATAAATCTCGGACATTTAACATTAACATCAAGATATCTGTTGTTCACTGACTTTATTTCAACAACAATTTGTTTTTCCTCTGTTACGGACTCGCATTTTCCGTACCCTGTCATACTTTTTGCCAAACCTGTCACCTCGATATACCTATAGATTTATACATTATATCACAAGTGAAAATAAAATGCAAGATGTGTGATGAATTGACAACTGCGTTGTCATGAATTTTCGCTGTCGCTCAATGAATTGAGCCAATGCTCATGAATTGCAGACCTTGTCTGCATGTAGGTCAAAAATCGCAAAAGCGATTTTATTTAAATCAAATGCAAAGCATTTGTTCCTTCATGAAGTCGCAGACTTCAATTCATGGCGAAGCCAATTCATGCCGTCGGCAATTCATTGCAAAAAAAATCACGGAATCAATCCGTGATTTTTTTATTATTTAGAAAGGTTAGCTTTTAAAATTTCAAGCTGTTTCTTGATTTCTGCAGGAAGTCTGTCGCCGAACTGTGCGAAGTATTCTTCCTGATCCTTAACATCTTCAAGCCACATTTCCTTATCTACTGCAAGGAGTGCTTTAAGAACATCTTCTGAAATGTCAAGGTCTGTAACATCAATGTCTTCCATATTTGGAAGGTAACCGATTTCGCTGTCATTTGCAGAAACCTTTCCTTCGCATCTGTCAAGAATCCAGAGGAGAACACGCATATTGTCGCCAAATCCAGGCCACATAAAGTGTCCTTCGTCATCCTGTTTGAACCAGTTAACATGGAAGATTTTAGGAGCCTTTTCAGGGTCAATCTTTGCACCCATTTCAAGCCAGTGTGCAAAGTAATCAGCCATATTGTAACCAACGAATGGTTTCATAGCCATTGGGTCGCGTCTTACAACACCAACTGCACCTGCTGCAGCAGCAGTTGTTTCAGATGCCATTGTAGCACCAACGAACACACCGTGTTCCCAATCTCTTGCCTGGTATACGAGCGGAGCAGTTTTTGCTCTTCTTCCGCCGAATACGATAGCTGAAATCGGAACGCCCTCAGGATTTTCAAATTCACTTGAAATACATGGGCAGTTGATTGCAGGTGCTGTAAATCTTGAGTTAGGATGAGCAAGCTTATTACCCTCCTGAGTATATTCTACGCCGTTAACCTGTGCACCTTTCCATTCTGTTGCATTAACAGGAGGATTTTTGTCAAGGCCTTCCCACCAAACTGTATTATCATCATTGTTTATAGCAACATTTGTGAAGATTGTGTTCTTCTTTGTTGCCTCTAACGCATTAAAGTTTGTTTTTTCGCTTGTTCCAGGTGCAACACCAAAGAAACCTGCTTCAGGGTTGATAGCGTAAAGTCTGCCGTCTTTAC
>JAGARF010000251.1 GCA_017622395.1 Clostridia bacterium
AAAAAGATGCTAAAACTCTCCATAGACTTTTAGAACTTGGCTATTCAGCAGATGATGAGGACAGAAAATTCGCCAAAGATGAAAACAACCCAATTGAAGCTGATGTTATCATAGTTGACGAAATGTCAATGGTAGACTTATTATTATTTAACAGCCTGTTAAAAGCAATCGCTAAAGATACAACACTAATTTTAGTAGGCGATGCAGACCAACTTCCATCAATAGGTCCGGGTAATGTTTTGAGGGATATTATAAACAGCGACGGTATTGCCGTTGTTAAGCTTACCGAAATTTTCAGACAGGCACGGGAAAGTCTTATTGTTGTAAACGCACATAAAATAAACAAAGGAGAATTCCCTGTATTAAACGAAAAAAGCAAAGACTTTTTCTTTATGCAAAGAAACACTCCAGAAGAAATAAACAATACAATCGTGGAGCTTTGTCTGCAAAGACTTCCAAATGCGTATGGTTTTAATCCATTTTCTGATATTCAGGTTCTTTCTCCAACAAGAAAAGGTCCTGTAGGCGTAAGGACTTTGAACAACCTGCTTCAAAATGTTCTCAACCCTTCCAGTGAGCGAAAAAAAGAAAAAGCCTCTGGAGATTACACCTTCAGGGAATTTGATAAAATAATGCAGATAAAAAACAACTATGATATGCCTTGGACAAACACTGAGGAAGATGATGAAGGATTTGGACTTTTTAATGGTGATATCGGTATTATAAAAGATATATCTGCTGAATTTGATTCTATGGATATTGTCTTTGATGAAGTGAAAAATACAAGCTATCCTTTTTCAAATATATCTGATTTGGAGCTTGCTTATGCTACAACAATACACAAAAGTCAGGGCAGCGAATTCCCTGCTGTTGTTATTCCTCTGTATCCAAGTTCAATTTCACTTCTGTCAAGGAATTTACTTTACACAGCAATAACAAGGGCAAAAAAGCTTGTAATTCTAGTAGGACAGCAATCTGTTCTTTCAAGTATGATTAACAACAACAAAGAGGTGCACAGATGTTCAGGATTAAAAGACCGTTTAACATACAATTAATTAAAAAGTATCTTTCTTTTGCTTTAAACGCAATCTTTCCTGTTCATTGTTCCTGTTGCAGAGTGACTTTAAAGGCTTCTTCCGTCCCTCCATATCTCTGTAAAGATTGTTTCAGCAATATCACACTACTTAAGAATAAGAACTGCATAAGATGCGGAAAATCGCTTGATATTTCACCTGCAAGTCTTATTTGTCCGGAATGTAATTCGGGAAAGAAACTTATTTTTAAAGAATTTTTCGCTCCCCTTACATACTCTGAATATGGGAAAGCCATCGTTCATAACCTTAAATTTCATTCAACACCAAGTGCCGCTAAAACCATCAGCGAGCTTATTTATGCAAAGCTCGTATCAAACAAAAAGCTTGATTGTATTGATGCCTTTGTTCCTGCTCCAATCAGCAAAGAAAGACTCGCAAAACGCTCATACAACCAGACCGAGCTTATATGCAGACATCTTTCAAAGAAAACAGGTAAACCTGTTATTAAAGCTTTAAAGAAAATTAAACACACTGTGCCACAAAGCACATTAAGCGGCAAAGACCGTCTTACCAACCTTGACGGCTCTATTATTTTTAATAAAAAATATACTCTGCCTGAAAATATTGCTTTTATAGATGATGTTTACACAACAGGTTCAACAGTAAGGACTTGCTGTGAGATTTTAAAAAACAACGGCGGTAAAAACATATATGTCTTATGTGCCTGCATAAATACTAAAAGATGTCAGGAATAGTCAACCAGGATTATATCTTCCCCTATGGTTTTAATTTTGTCCCATGGAATGATATAATCCTCTTTATTTCCAAAAATTCCGAAAAGCTTTCCTGATGGAACAATTATAGAATTAAGTTTTCCTGTATTCATATCTATATCAACATCACATACAAACCCAAGTCTTTTTCCGTCACAAATATTCACTACCTCTTTTTGCCTGAAATCTGATGATTTTACCATAAAAAGCACCTCCCCTTAAATTATATTCAAGGAGAGGTGTTTTTATTATTTGATTTTTGATATAAGCTGTTCATTATTTTCTGTTGAAATCATAAGATTTATGAATTTTTCTGTAATTTCATAGCTTTGGTCTGTAGCAAGTGCTCGTCTTAATTTGAGCATTGTTGTCGCTTCTTTTTCTGTAAGAAGAAGTTCTTCCTTTCTTGTTCCCGACTTGATTATGTCTATTGCAGGGAAAATGCGTCTTTCCTGAAGTTTTATATCTAAATGGATTTCCATATTACCTGTGCCTTTAAATTCTTCATAGATAACATCGTCCATTCTGCTTCCTGTTTCTGTCAAGGCAGTTGCAAGTATTGTAACACTTCCGCCGTTTTCAATATTTCTTGCCGCTCCGAAGAATTTTTTTGGCATATGAAATGCACCAGGGTCTATACCGCCTGATAATGTTCTGCCTGTTGAAGGTATAACAAGATTGTATGCTCTTGTAAGTCTTGTAAGCGAATCAAGAAGTACAACAACATCTTTTTTCTGTTCTGCAATCCTCTGTGCTCTCTCTAAAACCATTTCTGCAACCTTTATGTGATGAGCAGGCAATTCGTCAAATGTTGAATAAATAACATCGCCTTTTATACTTCTCTGCATATCTGATACTTCTTCAGGTCTTTCATCTATAAGGAGAACAATAATTTCTATGTCCGGATAATTTTCTGATATTGCATTTGCTATATTTTTGAGAAGTGTTGTTTTACCTGCTTTTGGCGGTGCCACAATAAGACCTCTCTGCCCTTTTCCAAGCGGTGCAATAACATCTATAATTCTTGTTGCATATTCTTCTTTTTTGGTTTCAAGCTTAAGTCTTGTATCAGGGTAGACAGGTACTAAATATTCAAATGGGCGTCTTTTAATTGCCATTGCAGGAACATCACCATTTATTGTTGAAACAAAAATCAAAGGTTTTAATTTTTCGTGTGCTCTTGTTTCTCTTGTATTACCTGTTATTTTATCGCCTGTTTTAAGATTAAATCTTTTTATCTGATTAGCAGACACATAAACATCTTTGTTGGTAGGAAGATAATTTTCGCCTCTAATAAAGCCGTATCCATCTGCCATAACTTCGAGAACGCCTTCAACTTTTTCGAACTTATCATCAGCAACACTTATTTCCTCATTTTCCTGATCGATTTCTTCATGCTTGTCAGGCTTTGGCATTTTTTCAAAAACAAGCTGTGCCAGCTCAGTCTTCTTATATTTTGAATAGTCTTTAATTCCAAGCTCCTTTGCCATTTCCTGAAGCTCCATCATCGTTTTTAACATTAAAAGTTCCATTTATTTTCTCCGTTATTTCATAATCATTCTCATTAATATGTTGTTATTATAAAAATACTTAGCTATATAGGTTTCGTTTACTAAATTATGTATGTATTGATACTTTTCAGCGGTAACAAACATAGATATAACACCAAAACACACTAAA
>JAGARF010000252.1 GCA_017622395.1 Clostridia bacterium
CTTAAAGAATTCAGAGAATCTGCAGATCCTGCATACCCTGAACTCACACCTGACACATTCAACGATGTATTCAAAGCAATTGGTGTAAGCGGACAGAAGATTAAAATCGGTCTCGGAAGCTATGTAGAATGCACACTTCCAATTTATGAAGGTTTAAAGGATTCATATCCTGAAGCTGAAATCGTTAAATGCAACGAAATTATGGTTGAACTCAGAAAAATCAAGAGTGTTAACGAGCTTGCTTGTATTCAGGAAGGCTTCAGAATTGTTGATATTGCAACAGATGAAGTTATCAGACACTTAAAACCCGGCGTAACAGAGCTTCAGATGGTTGGTATCGCACAGAAGGTTATTTATGAAGAAGGTGCTGAATACGAAGGACTTCCAATGTATGTTTTCAGCCAGGAATCAACAAGACACGCAATCAGCCGTTCTACATATAAAACAATCAAACAGGGTGATATTGTTCAGCTTAATCTTTCAGCTAAGATTGACGGTTACTCACCTGCAGTAGGTATTCCTGTTGTTATGGGTAAGCTTGATGACGAAAGAAGAAGATATATCGATTTCTGTAAACAGGCACACGACTGGACAGAAAAAGAACTCAGAGCAGGTATTATGGCTTCTGATGTTGCTAAAGGCTTCTATAAATTATATGAAGACAACGGCTTCAAAGATAACTTTGTTTACGGTCCTTGTCACGGTACAGGTATGATTGAAGTTGAAGCTCCATGGATGGAAACAACAAGCGATTACATTTTACAGGAAAATATGACATTCCAGGTAGATACATTTATTTCAGGTCCAACCTTTGGTTGCAGATGGGAAAAAGGTATTGCTATTACTAAAGATGGCTGCAAATCAATGACAGACTACCTCAAGAAAGGAATTATTGAAATCGATGGCTAATATTGGTAAAAAAGAATGGATTATTCCTGATTGCGAGCTTCCGCAGGAGGGTGAAGGTGTTGCTAAAGGTCACGAATCTGTTATCATTGTTAACGATTCTGACATTGATGCTGTTATTGATGTAAGCATTTACTTTACAGATAAAGACCCTTACACAGATATTAAGTGGGAGGTTGGTTCAAAGAGAGTTAAGTGCTTCAGAATGAATAACATTGAGCATATGTGCGGTTTCAAAGTTCCATTTGAAACTCAGTATGCTATGAAAATTTCAAGCAATACTCCTATTGTTCTCCAATACGGAAGACTTGACAATACTCAGGCAAATCTTGCGTTCTATACAACACTTGGTTACTCTGAATAAGGAGGAAAGTATTATGGAATTTAATATGAGTTTCCCTAAGGAACTTAATAATGTTAAAGAAAACAGAATTCCGTTCGTTATTTGTGGCGGTACTGTTGAATACCATGGTCCTCACTGCTCATATGGCTGTGACACTTTGGTTGCAGAAGGTTTAATCAAGAAGCTTGCTGAAAAGAAAGAAATTATGATTGCTCCTTCAATCTATTATAGCCCTTCAAGCTATGCGGTAGCCGATGAAACAAGCGGAACTGTGCATATTGAAGAAGATATTTTTGAAGCGTATCTTATGAACATATTTACAAATATGTTGGATGCAGGTCTTAGAAATATATATGTTGTAATTCATCATCAGTTTGAACAGGAAAACTTAAAGCCTATGACTCTTTCATATATGAAAGCTTCACAGAGAGCTATTATGAGATATCTCGAAAGAACTCAGGGCCGTGGCTGGTGGGGTAGCGAGAACTACGCTAACTACTATGATGATTTAGGCGGCGGAGATGATCCGTTCAGCTGGATTAAGGTTATTCCTACTATGAGTACTGAGGTGCAGAATGCAACAGGCTATGACCATGCTGGCAAGTATGAATGTTCAATTCTTATGTCACTTTATCCTGAAGCTGTTAAGCTTGAAAGATTGGGTGATATAAACCATTGGTTTACAAAGAGTGCTGCTGAAGCAAACAAAGAACTCGGTGATAAGATGGTTGAGCTTTCACTTAAATGGCTTGAAGAAAGAATTAAGTAATATATAGCACAGGAAATACACAACAAAACGATATAAAAACCAGGTTTGGAAACAAGCTTGGTTTTTTGTTTAAAGTGAATGTTTTGACAAAAAATGATTAATCTATAGCATTTATTAAAACAATGTGATATTATAAGAAATAAGAAAAAAGAGAGAGGTGCAAAGATGACAGAATCAACACAAAAGATTTTAGAGCAGTTTGACGAACTTGCAGACAAGAGAAAAAAAGAAATTTTAGAAGCCAAAGATAATATTGAGATTACAGGAACAACATATTATGTAAGCAATGACGGAAATGACGCAAATGATGGTAAAACTCCTGAAACTTCCTGGAAAACTATTGAAAGAGTTAACAGGGAACAGCTTGTACCCGGTGACGGTGTCCGCTTTAAAAGAGGAGATCTTTTCAGAGGTACAATTCTTTCTGAAAACGGAGTTACCTACTGTGCCTACGGAGAAGGCGAAAAACCGAAATTTTACGGTTGGAACAAAAATCTTTCAGACCCGTCGCTCTGGACATTATATAATGCAGAGAAAAACATATGGAAGCTTAATGAAAAAATTCTTGATTGCGGAACATTGGTGTTTAACGGAGGAGAAAAGCACTCCTACAAGCATATTCCAAGCTACAGATACGGAAAATTCTATTGCCGATGGAAAGAGGGCGTGGAATTCGATATGGCAAATGAAATGGAAAATGACTTAGATATATATTGGTATTATGAGGACAATTTTTCAACAACCCCATCAAAGGGAGAGGATTTCCCAATCCCTGAACTTGATGAAACAAGCTTTGGTGAGCTGTATCTTCGTTGCGATAAGGGAAATCCCGGCGATGTTTTTTCAGACATAGAAGCTGTTCCGAGGACTTGTATAGTTCGTGTATGGTCGATTGATGATGTTAAAGTAGACAATCTTTGTATGAAATATGTTAACTTTGCAATTTCTGCATATGCACCTGATGTTAAAGGTCTTCATGTTACAAATTGCGAAATTGGTTGGATAGGTGGCTGTATTCAGACATATACGGGTACAGACCCCAATTATATTCCTGAAAAACGAGGCGGTGTCACAAGATACGGCAACGGAATTGAAATCTACGGCGGTTGTACTGATTATTTAGTAGATAACAATTATATATATCAGGTTTACGATGCAGGTGCAACTCATCAGGTTACAACAAAAGGCGACAAATTTGTGATGAAGGATGTTTGCTACAGTAATAATCTTATAGAACATTGTGTGTATGCAATAGAATATTTCCTTGAAGAGAGAGCAAAAGACACAGGAAGTATTATGGACACAATCGAAATAAAAAACAACATTCTTCGCTATGGCGGATACGGTTGGGGACAAC
>JAGARF010000006.1 GCA_017622395.1 Clostridia bacterium
AGTAAAAGGTCAGATAAAGCTTTCCCGTTTAAAAGCCCTGAAATTAACCTTAAGTTGGGAGAAGCTATTTTAAATGCATTTCCAAACCTAAAAGTTGATGTGCATAATCCTGAGGTAACCGTTATTACAGAGATAAGAGATTATGGAGCGTATCTTCACACAGGACGAATTAAAGGAGCAGGCGGTATGCCTGTTGGAAGTAACGGAAAAGCTACCCTCTTACTTTCAGGAGGAATAGACAGTCCTGTTGCAGGATATATGACTGCTAAAAGAGGTGTTGCAATTAACGGAGTGCACTTTTATTCGTATCCATATACAAGCGAGAGAGCGAAAGAAAAAGTTATTAAGCTTGCACGCCTTATTGCAAAATTCACAGGCCCATTTAATCTTTTTGTTGTTCCGTTTACTCAGCCACAACTTGATATATATGAGAAATGCCCTGAGGATGAACTGACAATTATTATGAGAAGGGTAATGATGAAGATTGCAGAGGCAATAGCAAAAAAACATAAATCAATCGGACTTATAACAGGCGAAAGTATCGGACAGGTTGCAAGCCAGACTCTTGAAAGCTTAGCAGTTACAGATGCATCTACGGATTTACCTGTTATCAGACCTTTGATTGCGATGGATAAAGACGAAATTGTTGCTATTGCGAAGAAAATTAACACATTTGAAACATCAATTCTTCCTTATGAAGATTGTTGCACAGTTTTTGTTCCTAAACATCCAAAAACAAAACCAAGGCTTGATAAAATAATCGAAGATGAAAAAGTCCTCGATTTGGAAAAAATTATTGAAACATGTGTTAATGAGTGTGAAATCATCAAAATAGAGCCTGAAGAATAAATATATTTTGAAAGGGTCAATATTTATTGACAAAGCTATAAATAAGATGTATGATGTAATTGAATATAATGTTGTTGAACTGTTAAAAAAGTATAATCTGACTATCTCATTTGCTGAGTCCTGCACCTGCGGATTGCTTGCTTCAAAAATCGGTAATGTTCCCGGTGCGTCATCTGTTTTTAATGAAAGCTATGTAACATACGCAAATAAATCAAAAACAAAGATTTTAGGTGTAAAGGAAAAAACTTTACAGTTGTTTGGTGCTGTAAGTGAAGAAACAGCAAAAGAAATGGCAGAGGGATTGCAAAGAGTTACAGGTGCAGATGTTTCCATAGCTGTAACCGGTATTGCAGGACCTGACGGCGGGACTAAAGAAAAACCCGTAGGATTGGTATTTGTTGCAGTAAATTTTGACGGTAAAACTACAATATATAAATTGAATTTAAAAGGGGATAGACAAAAAATCAGAGAAGAAGTATGTGCTTATTCCCTTAATTATGTTAGATTAACAATAAAGGAGAAATATCATGATTAAAATCACAATGGAAAATGGCAAAGAAATTAAGCTTGAGTTGTATCCGGAAATTGCTCCAATAACAGTTGAGAACTTCGAAAAGCTTGTATCAGAGAAGTTTTATGATGGACTTGTATTTCACAGAGTTATCAGTGGCTTTATGATTCAGGGCGGATGTCCTGAAGGTACCGGTATGGGCGGTCCTGGATATCACATAAAAGGTGAGTTCGCATCAAATGGTGTAGAAAACAATCTTAAACATACAAGAGGCGTAATTTCTATGGCAAGAGCTATGGATCCTAATTCTGCAGGTTCTCAGTTCTTTATTATGCATAAAGATGCTCCTCATCTTGATGGTCAGTATGCAGCTTTTGGTAAGGTAGTTGAAGGTTTAGATGTAGTTGATGAAATTGCAGCTGTTGAATGTAATTATATGGACAGACCGTTAGTTCCGCAGCAAATTAAAACAATTGAAATAATTTAATGAGGTGATATAATGAAAATATTAGTAACAGGCGGTGCCGGATATATCGGCAGTCACACATGCGTTCAGCTTCTTGAAAGAGGCGATGAAATAGTTGTTCTCGACAATTTAGATAACAGCTGTGAAGAATCATTAAACAGAGTAAAGAAAATTACAGGCAAAGACCTTACATTCTGTAAAGTTGATTTGCTTGACTACGAAGCTACAGAAAATGTTTTCAAACAGCATAAGTTTGATGCTGTAATTCATTTTGCTGGATTGAAAGCAGTTGGTGAATCTTGTGAGAAGCCTTTATGGTACTATCAGAACAATCTTA
>JAGARF010000253.1 GCA_017622395.1 Clostridia bacterium
AAAAAAAGGTTGTAAATACAACCTTTTTAGATAAGCTTTTCGCCCATATTCACTCCGCCGATAACATGGAAGTGAATATGATGCACTGTTTGTCCTGCATTTTCACCGCAGTTATTGATAACTCTGTAGCCATTTTCACATTCAGGGAAGGTTTTTGCAACCTTACTGCATACATTTAAAATATGTCCGAGAATTCCTTCGTCTGCATCTTCAACTTCTGCAAGTGATGCAATATGCTGTTTAGGAACAACAAGAAAATGCACAGGAGCAACAGGATTAACATCTTTAAATGCTATAACCTTATCATCTTCGTATAAAATTGTGCTTGGAATTTCTTTCTCTATAATTTTACAGAATATACACATAAGCTTTTCTCCTTAACCAATCTGTGCTTTAATTATCTCTTCAGCCTTTTCAACTGCTTCAGCAATTTTATCTTTATCTTTACCGCCGCCCTGAGCCATATCAGGTTTTCCGCCGCCTTTACCGCCGGCAATTGCAGTAATTTCTCTTATAATGTTACCTGCGTGAACACCTTTTGAAACAGCATCTTTTGTTGCCATTGCAACAAATGTGATTTTATCCTCTGCATCTGATGCTAAAACCACTGCACTGCAAGGATATTTTTCTTTGATGCCGTCTGCAGTTGTTTTTAAATCGTCTGCACTCATACCGCTGATATATGCAGAAAGCACATCAACACCGCCGATATTCTTAATCTGTGATAAAATATCGTTTGCTTTTTCATTTGCAGCCTTTGCCTTTAATGACTCAATCTCTTTTTGAAGTGTTTTAAGCTCTGTTGTAACACTTTCTGCCTTTTTGTCTATCTCATTTAAAAGATTTGTCTTTAAAACTGTTGCTGTTCTTTCAATTATTTCATCTTTAGATTTGATATACTCAAGAACACCTGCACCTGTTAAAGCCTCTATACGGCGAACACCTGCAGCAACACCGTTTTCAGATACAATTTTAAAGAGACCTGCCTGTGCAGTATTTGTAAGATGTGTACCGCCGCAGAATTCAATTGAATAATCGCCCATGGATACTACTCTTACAACATCTTTATACTTTTCACCAAACTGTGCTGTTGCACCAAGCTTTTTAGCTTCTTCAATATCAAGCTCCTGAACATTGATTGGCATTGCCTCTAATATTGCGTCGTTTACTTTCTTTTCAACAAGCTTGATTTCATCATTTGTCATAGCCTCAAAGTGTGAGAAGTCAAATCTTAAGTGCTTTGATGTTACCTCTGAGCCTGCCTGTGCAACATGTGAGCCTAAAACTTCTTTTAATGCCTTATGGAGAAGATGTGTTGTTGAATGGTTTCTGCAAATTGCCATTCTGTTTTTCTTGCAAACTGAAAGGCTTGCAATATCACCCTTAGAAAGTGAGCCTTCTTCAACTGCTACGATATGGAAATAAACATCGTCACCGTTTTTCTTTGTGTCAACAACCTTAGCTTTGCCGTTTTTGGTTGTAATTTCACCCTTGTCGCCTGCCTGGCCGCCCATTTCTGCATAGAAAGGGGACTCTTTAACAATAACTATTCCCTCTTCGCCTGCTCCGATTGCATCAACCTCTGCATTACCGCATACAAGTGCAACTATCTCAGACTCAGCATTTAAGCTGTTATAGCCAACAAACTTTGTTGCCTCGGCTTTAACATTAACAGCACTGTCATCATCCCAGCTTGAGCCGTCTTTTCTGCTTGCTCTTGCTGTTTC
>JAGARF010000254.1 GCA_017622395.1 Clostridia bacterium
CTCGGACTTTCTTGATAGTTTTTTATAAAATTTGCAGCGAAAACAACTATAAGTCCCACAAGCAAAAGAGATAGTACAAATTTAATCTTCTTCATAGCTTCACCTGTTCAAAAGCAAAATCATAAGATTTAAGTAGCCTGCAAAGGTTACCCACAGCAGATATGGTATCTGAAGATATGCGGCAAGCTTATCTGTTTTTGCAAAATCCCTTATCATTAAAATTATAAAGACCCACATAAACAAAAGCCACACAAAAGAAATGAGATATTCCTGAAGATTGAAAAAAAGTATGCTCCAGAAGAAGTTGAATATAAGCTGAATTACATAAAAAAACAAGTTGCCGTTTTTAATATAGACTCTTGCAGAGCTTATTCCCATAAGAACATATAGTATAGTCCACACTATAGGGAAGATAAATCCGGGCGGTGCAAGGGCAGGTTTTACAATCTCCGAGTATATGTCCATATTACCCATTGTCAAAAGAGCGGAAAGTCCCCCCACACCCAAAGCTATAAGTATTGAAATAATATAAGGCTTTGCCTTTTGCATAATATCATCACCTTTCGGTAAAAGCTTATGCAAAAGTTTCACAGCGTATGCAAAAAAAGAAACTGCATATGCAGTTTCTTAATGGGCAGTGCATACTTCGGGCATAGGCTGAACTCTTGTTTCAACAGAGCTTAAGGGGCAATTACTGTTTGCCGCCATGCCTGTGCTTGTATCTACTGTTACATATTGGTGAGCTGTGCATACTTCAGTTGGAACTTCATCTTCCTTAACCTCTGTTTCAATAACTCTTGAGCCTCTGTAGTCAAGGGCACAAAGGTCACCGGGGAGAAGTCCGCTGTCTTCACATATTGTAACAACAACAGTTGGTTCAAGAACAGTTGTTGCACCTGAATTGTCTGCCTTTGGCAGATTAAAGCTTTTCTTTTCAAGCTTGTTGTGAACAGGCTCCATAACCGCTCTCCATAAGGTGAGGGCAGGGTTTGCACCGTAGCCTGTTATTGTTTTAGGCGTGTCATAGCCAACCCATACTGCTGCTGTGTAGTATGGTGAAAGACCAACAAACCATCTGTCTTTATCGTCGTCTGTTGTACCTGTTTTACCTGCGGTCTGTGTGCCTGATGAAAGCCATGCACCGCCGCCTGTACCGTGGGTTACTACTGAGCGAAGTGTACTCATAGTTGTATGAGCCGCTTTTTCAGAAAGTACAACATTTGTTTCATTTTTGTGTTCAAGAAGAACATTTCCGTCCATATCGCACACCTTTGTATAGGTGTGTGGCTTAATATAAATACCATCGTTTGCAATAGCACTGTATGCAGCGGTAAGCTCTAAAACAGAAACACCGTTTGTAAGACCGCCTACTGCAAGAGGTGAGTATGCAATATCATCAGGAACAAGCTTTGAGAAATTAAATTTGTTTTTCATATAATCGTAGGAGGTTGCAAGAGTTAAATCGTCAAGACACTGAACAGCAACTGTATTTATTGACTGCTGAATTGCGTATCTTACAGAAACCTTGCCCTTGTAGCCTTCGTAGTAGTTTTTGTAGGTGTGGTTTCCTACTGAATATGCTTTATCCTCGTAGATGGTTGCAGGTGTGAAAACACCTCTGTCAAAGCCGGGTCCGTAAACCGAAAGGGGTTTAATGGTACTTCCGGGCTGACGGTAGGACTGAGTTGCTCTGTTTAATGTTCTGCTGTCTTTTTTGCCAAGACCTCCGCCTATACCCACAACCTCACCTGTGCTATGGTCTATAACAACCATTGCAGACTGAATAGGAGCTTCTTCGTTGTATAAAATATGCTCTTTTGGGTTTGCATAAACAACATCAATTCTGTCCTGAACAGCAGGGTCAACTGTTGAATAAATCTGCAAACCGCCGCTGTATATCATTTTAACAGCGATTTCTTTAGAAAGATTTTTCTTTTCCTGAAGGTCGTTTAAAACATCATTTATAATTTGTTCTGTAAAATAAGAGTGGTTTGAAGTGATACCGCTTACTTCATTGTTGTAGAAAACAAGGTCCTGTGCAACGGCTTCGTCATGCTCCTGCTGAGTTATATAGCCAAGCTCAAGCATTTTTGAAAGCACAAGCTCCTGTTTGTTTTTGTTGTTTTCAGGGTTCTGGAGAGGGTCATAATATGTTGGATACTGAGTTATGCCTGCAATAGATGCACATTCAGCAAGTGTAAGTTCTGAAACATCCTTGCCGAAATATTTTTCCGATGCAGTTTTAACACCGTAACAGCCCTGACTTAAATAAATTGTGTTTGCGTAAATTTCAAGTATCTGCTGTTTGTCAAGCTTTAAGTCCATATCAATGGCACGGACGATTTCAAGAATTTTTCTCTGGGGTGTTGCGTCCTTTTTACCTGTTATATTTTTAACAATCTGTTGATTTATGGTACTTCCGCCGTAGGCAGAGCTTCTGTTGAATATATAGTTCATTGTTGCTTTTGTTGTTCTTTTTAAATCAAAACCGTGATGCTTATAAAATCTTTCGTCCTCTATTGAAACAAAGGCATCAAAAAGGTCCTGCGGAATTTCATCAGAGGTTGCCCACACTCTGTTCTGCTCTCCGTAAATCTGCTCGTATTCGTGGTGATTGCCTTCATCATCTGTGTAGTAAATAACACTTGAAAAATCAAGTCCCAATGATGAATAGTTAATATAGTCAACGCTGTTTATTGCGGCAAAATATACGATAAGCCCTGTTACTATTATTCCAAGTGCCATAAAGGACGCAAAGGAAACAAGAAATACTTTTAAATTTCTGTTCATAGGCTTTTTCTTTCTCTTTGAGGATTTTTTCATTATATCACTCCTTACCATAGGGTCAGTATAGCAGAAAATGCCTGTTTTGTAAATAAAAAGTTTATTATTGTTATATATATTATTGACAAATAGAATATAAAAATGTTAATATTATAATATTAAGGCACGGAAGAAGGTTTTTTAATGGAGCTTTTGAAAAAAACAGCACAAAATCTTGAAAAGAATAATTATAAAACATATATTGTGAATTCTAAGGAAGAAGTGTACGGTATCGTTAAAAGTCTTGTTAATAAAGACAGCGTTATCGGCTTTGGCGGAAGTGAAAGTCTTAAAGAAACCGCTGTGCTTGACCTGCTTGAAAAAGACGGCTATACTCTTTTGGACAGAAGAAAAGAAGGAGCAGATATCCCTAAAATATACAGAGATGCTTTTTCGGCAGATTTTTATCTTTGTTCATCAAATGCTATAACAGAGGACGGTCTTTTGTATAATGTTGACGGCAACGCAAACAGAGTTGCAGCCTTATTGTTCGGACCTGAAAATGTTATAGTTGTTGCAGGAGTGAACAAAATTGTTAAAAATATTAACGAGGCAGTTAAAAGGGTTAAAGAGTATGTTGCACCGAAAAACTGCGTAAGACTCGGTCTTGATACATACTGTGCAAAAACAGGCAGATGTATTGCACTTGACAGCGAAGAAAAATTCACAGGCTGTGATTCTCCGAAAAGAATATGCTGTGATTATGTAATTTCAGGCAGACAGAGAATTAAAGACAGAGTTAAGGTTATACTTGTTAATGAAGAATTGGGTTATTAATAGAGGGAAGTAAAATGAGTGAAAACAAAAATACCGAACAAAAGGTTGAAAAAAGAAAATTAAGCAAAAAGATGATTGTGCTTATTTGCTGTTTGTCAGTTGTTGCAGTTCTTTTAACAGCTTTATTTGTGTACGGCGGTACATACAGCAAAATCTTTGATAATGTGTATGTTTTAAATACAGACCTGTCAGGGCTTACTCAGCAGGAGGCAGAGGATTTGCTTGTAGAAGAGTATCTTGAAAAAGACCCGAAGGTTACAATAAACTATAAAGATGTAGGTGCTGATATGTATTTCAGCGATTTCGGAGAGCTAGATTTTGCAACAACTGCAGGTGAGGCTTTCAAAAAAGGAAGAAGTCTTGGGTTTTTAAGCAAAACCTATGCACTTTTATTTCCTTACGGAGAGAAAAGGGTTGATTTTACAACTTATATTGAAAAAAGTGTTATAACTGCTAAAATAGAAGAGCTTCAGCAGACAGATGCAGTTGCATACAAAGATACTACCTATGAAATTATAGACGATGTTCTTCACATAACCGCAGGAAGAAGCGGTGATTACTGCGATGTAGACAAAGCGGTAAATCAGATAGCCGAGGGAATGAAAAAGCTTCAGGACACACAGGTTCAGCTTGAAATTAAACAAAGCAGAAACTACGAGGGTGTTGACATACAGAAGATTTACGATAGCGTATGCACCGAGCCAAAGGATGCCTACTATGATGAAAAGGACGGCAAAATCGTTCCTCATGTGGTGGGATATTCTTTTGATATAGGTCAGGCGAAAAAGCTTGTTGAGGGTATAGAAGAAAATGAAACCGTAAGCATAAACCTTACTGTAAGACTTCCTGAAATGACAGAGGCAAAGCTTACAGGGGAAATGTTCTCAGATACTCTTGCAGCATACAGCACAAAGTACAACCCGGGAGAGGTTGACAGAAGCTACAATATGCTCCTTGCGTCAAATAAGGTTAACGGAACAGTTCTTCAGCCGGGGGGAGTTTTCTCATACAATAAGGTTGTAGGGGAAAGAAGTGTAGCAGCAGGCTACAGAAACGCAAAGGTTTTTGAAAACGGCAGAGTTGTTGACGGACTTGGAGGAGGCATTTGTCAGGTTTCCTCAACTATTTACAATGCTGCTCTTTATGCAAACCTTGAAATTGTTGAAAGAAAAAATCATTCTTTTGCAGTTGTATATACACCTATGGGTCAGGATGCAACTGTTGTTATGAATCAGATTGATTTTAAATTCAGAAACAATACAAAATATCCGATTAAAATTGTTTCATCTGTAAGCGGAGGTCTTTGCACAGTAACTATTCTCGGTACTCTTGACCAGAATTACAAGGTTGAAATCATAAACACAGTAACCGCCACAAAGCCATATGGTGTCACCTATGTTCAGGACGATACGCTGGCGTTTGGCGAAGAAAAACAGCTTCAGTCAGGACAGACAGGATATAATGTTTCATCTGTAAGAAAGGTGTTCTTAAACGGAGAGCTTATAAAAACAGAAAAGCTTACACCAAGCTACTACTCCGCAAGAAATCAGGAAATAGCAAGAAACGAAAATGCGGTAGACCCAAATGCACCTGTTGACCCGAATTTGCCTGTAGACCCCAATGCACCAACAGACCCAAATGCACCTGTTGATACCACCATACCTACAGAGCCAACAATACCTGTTGACGGAACGGTAACAGAAGAACAACCTCCTGAAGAGGTAGTTCCAAGACCGATGGATCCTAATGTAACAACAGATGTAATCCCAGAGGCGTAATCTAGATAAGAGATAATAGAGAATAGAGAATAGAAATGGAAGAAACTTGCCTTCAAAGGCAAGTTTCTTTTATTTTAAATATTCTTTTAAGGCGGGGAGATGTTTTTCTGCCTCCCGTCTTCCGATATTATAGACTCGTAAAAGTTCGTTCTTGTCGTGGCAGACCGATTTGATGTTTAAGCTTTCAGGCGGTCTTATAACAAAAAGTTCTCCTTTGTTTTCTTTGTCTTTTATGTATGCGGTTGTTTCGTTGTATATGTTATGTCTGTTTTTAACTGCATCAATTATACCCTTATGCTTTCTGTATTTAAGTTTAATAAGCGGCAGCATTGGGTTTGGCTCTTTAACAAAGTCATATGGCTGAGTTAATACAACCACATTTCTGTCATAGCCCTTGCTTTCTATAAATTTAATGGGAACAGAGTCTGCAATTCCTCCGTCCAAAAGCTTTAAGTCATTAATTTCAACTGTCCTTGAAACAAGAGGCATTGATGCAGAGGCACGAAACCATAACAAGTCCTCATCAAGTCCGTCTGTGCATTTGTGATAAACTGCTTTCCCTGTTTCTATGTCTGTTGCGGTTACGAAAAATTCAACAGGCGAAGTTTTGAAGGTTTCTGTATCAAAAATATCAAGCTCAAAGGGGAGCTTGTTGTAACAAAAGTCTGCACCGTAAATATCCCCTGTTGTTAAAAGGGAATGAAAACTGCAATATCTTTTATCCTTGCAGTATTTTGTGTTGTAGCGGATAACTCTGCCGATTTGCTTTGATTTTATGTTGCAACCAAATGCAGCACCTGCAGAAACTCCAGTGCAACCGTCAAAATCCATGTTATTTTCCATAAAAACATCCAAAACACCTGCGGTAAACATACCACGCATTGCTCCTCCCTCTAAAACAAGACCTTTTTTCATTTCTTCACCTCCCGAAAATTATAGCTTAATAATCGCTAAAAGTCAATGAGGCATTGTTAATTGACAAAAGGTGTGTTTAATGATAAAATATATTATCTATAATTATATGGAGGTGGGAAGCTTGCCGAAGAAAAAAGGCGGTTTTTTCAGAAAACTGCAATGGAAGCTTATTTTGATATTTATGCTTCTTATTGTTTCGGTTGTTCTTATAACAGGTACATTCCTTTTAAGCAATGTGTCTTCTTTCTATCTTCAGAGGTTTGAAACACAAATGACAAATGCCTTTGAGTCGGGAGTTGCAAAGAGTCTTAAAGAGGCATCAACGGAGGAAAGGCCTGAGGAAAGTCTTGAAGAGAGAATGAGAGCCTTTTCAACAATCCGATTTGGAATAAGCGATAACAGAGATTACTATATTTTAGACGGAAAAGATGCGAAGATTATTTCTTCAAGTGCGCAGACCATCGGCGGTATAGAGCTTACTGAAAATCTTATTGCCTCAATGGCAGGCAAGGTAGGAAACAAGGTTTCTATCGGACTCAGCTATATGGATTATGCATATCCTATTAAACACGGCGAAGAAGTTAAATACATAATTTACATAACAGATAACAAGCAGGAAGTTAACGATGTTTTGTTTAAGATGTTTACGGTTATTGCACAGGCAGTTTTTTTAAGTGCATTGATTGCCTTTTTGATTGGAATTTTCCTGAGCCGTACAATAACAGTTCCTATTACGCATCTAACAAATAAAGCAGGAAAAATGGCAGAGGGTGATTTCGACACAGTTATTGAAGTTAAAAGCGATGACGAAATAGGAACACTTACAAACACCTTTAACACTATGGCTCTGCGTCTTAAGAGGACTCTTTATGACATTTCTTCCGAAAGAGATAAAATTTCGGTTATACTGAAAAACCTTGCAGACGGTGTTATGGCTTTTGACTTAAATAAAGAAGCACTTCACATTAATCCTGCGGCAGAAAAAATGCTGGGGATAAATGCAAGAAAAAAATATACATTTGACAGTATTTTTGAAAAGTACAGCATTCCTGTTACTTTTGAGCAGATTTTGTCAGATGATGAGGAAATTGAAAAATCCTGTGTCCTGCAAATCGGCGAAAATGTTATAGCGGCACATTTTGCCCCATATAAAACGGAGTATAAAAAGTCAGACGGTGTTGTGGTTGCACTTCAGGATATTACAAAGCAACAACGGCTTGATGATTCAAGACGAGCCTTTGTGGCTGATGTATCACATGAATTAAGAACACCACTTACAAATATTAAAAGCTACTCAGAAACTCTTCTTGATGCAGACATAGACGATGAGGCAACGAGAACAAGCTTCTTAAAGGTTATCGACAGCGAGGCAGACAGAATGACAAGACTTGTTAAGGATTTGTTAACCCTTTCTCAGCTTGACCATTCAAAACAGCACTTGAAGCTTGAAAGCTTCAGCCTTGGGGCTTTGGCGGAGAACATTGTTAACACAATGAGTATGGACGCAAAGAAAAGAAGACAGATTTTGACCTATGTAAAAGGCGGAGGAACAGATTTTGTTTTTGCAGATAAAGACAGAATAAGTCAGGTAGTTGTAAACATAGTGTCAAATGCACTTAAATATACACCTGAGGGCGGTAACATAACAGTTGTATCAGGTCAGCAGGAGCAAAGTGTTTATGTTAAAATATCTGATACGGGTATGGGTATTCCTGAAAAGGATTTACCGCATATTTTTGACAGATTTTACAGGGTAGACAAGGCACGCTCAAGAAAAATGGGAGGTACGGGACTTGGACTTGCCATTGCAAAAGAAATAATAGAGGCACATGAGGGAACTATTTCAATAGACAGTATTTATCAAAAGGGTACAACAGTTACCATAAAGCTCCCCATAGAAACCGAAAGGATGGAAGAAAATGAGTAAATTATTTAAAACAGCTATGTTCGGCTACAAGAAAAAGACGGTTAATGAATACATAGAAGAATTAAGCAACAAAACACAAAAGGCTTTAGATGATGCAGAGGACAAAATCGAAGAGCTTGAAAAAAAGACAGAGCTTTTAGAGGAA
>JAGARF010000255.1 GCA_017622395.1 Clostridia bacterium
AATACCTCTTGAAGAATTAACAATAGCACCAAGACCGTCTTTGTTAAAGCAAACAGCAAGGTCTTCAGCTTTTCCACCTTGAGCACCATAACCAGGAACAAGGAAGAAAGTATGAGGCATAAGCTCACGAAGTCTTTTAGCTTGTTCAGGGTGAGTTGCACCAACAACAGCCCCAACTTCACTAAAACCATTCACACCAATAAGTTCTTCGCCCCATTTAGAGATAAGGCTACCAACTTTTTCGTATATAGGAGCACCGTCAACAAGCAAATCTTGAATTTCGCCACTATTAGGATTAGAAGTTTTAGCAAGGATAAATAAGCCTTTTTCATATTCTTTACAATCCTCAAGGAAAGGAGTAATAGAGTCCGAACCAAGATAAGGATTAAGAGTAATAAAGTCTTCTTTAAAAGCTTCATATTTGATTCCGTCAACATCAGCACGACCAATGTGTCCATCAGAATAAGCCTGTCCTGTTGATGCAATATCGCCTCTTTTAATATCACCGATTATGATAAGTCCTCTCTTTTTAGCATATTCAATAGTTTTAACATATGCTTTAAGACCAGGGATACCATATCTTTCATACATAGCAATTTGAGGTTTAATTGCAGGAACCAAGTCATAAATCTCGTCAATAATCATTTTATTAAAAGTAAGGATAGCTTTAGACATACCTTTAAGAGTTTTGCCATGTTTAGCAAAAGCTTCTTCTTTAATAAAACTAGGGATAAATGCTTGATTTGGGTCAAGACCTACAACAGTAGGATTTCCTGTTGCTTTGATTTTGTCAATAAGTTTATCAATTACCATTATCTGTACTCCTCTCTTAAATTTCCGTTTTCAACAATGATATTTCCATTTACAATAGTATAAAGAACTTTGCCTTTAACTTTTCTACCGTTAAATGGTGTATTTTTAGCCTTTGATGCAAATTTTTCAACATCAACGACATATTCACAATCAGGGTCAATAATTGTAATATCTGCATCTTTTCCAACAGATAAAGTACCTTTATCAGAATTTAAAATTTTTGCAGGGTTGTAAGACATTTTTTCAATAAGTTCAGAAGGTGTCAAAACCCCTGTATGAACAAGCTCAGAAACAGAAAGACAAACAGAAGTTTCAAGACCAATAATACCGTTTGCAGCTTTTTCAAACTCACAATTTTTTTCATCTAAATGATGAGGTGCATGGTCTGTTGCAATAACTTCGATAATATTATCTTTAAGTGCTTGTTTCAAAGCCTTAACATCTTCTTTAGTTCTCAAAGGAGGATTCATTTTGAAGTTAGAATCATAATCACAAATTTCATCTTCGCTAAGTGTAAAGTGATGAGGAGTAACTTCTGCTGTAACTTCAACACCTCTTTCTTTAGCTTGTCTAATAAGGTCAACACAACCTTTTGTACTCATATGACAAAGATGAAGTTTAGCTTTAACGCTGTCAGCAAGAATAATATCTCTTGAAACAATAACTTCTTCAGAGTCATCAGAAATACCTTTAAGACCAAGCAAAGATGCTTTATCGCCTGCATTCATTTGGCCTTTAGCAACAAGGTTTAAATCTTCACAATGGGAAAATACAGGAAGATTAAACATTCCAGCATATTTAAGAG
>JAGARF010000256.1 GCA_017622395.1 Clostridia bacterium
TCCAGTTTCATATCTTTGACAACAAGTATGCTGCCTGTATCTTCTGTATTTTTTGATAAACGACGCAAGATTGCTTTGATCCTTGCTTTTACTTCTAAAATGTTAAACGGTTTTGTCATATAATCATCCGCACCATAGTCAAGACCTAAAATTTTATCCATATCTTCACTTTTGGCAGTAAGCATAATAATAGGCACATTTGATGTTTCCCTTACCTTCTGACAAACCTCAAGACCGTCCATTTTTGGAAGCATAAGGTCTAAAATAATAAGGTCTATATCTTTTGTTTTTGCTATGCGGACAGCTTCTTCTCCGTCCCCTGCGGTTTCAACCTCATAGCCATCCTGCTCAAAATTAAATTTTAATCCTTTAACTAAAAGTCTTTCGTCGTCTACAATTAAAAGTTTCATATTATCCTCCGAAATTATTCTTACTCTAATGATACCGCAATTTCAAAATAAATGCAATATTTTTTCTCATTTTATTTGAATTTATATGTCTTTTGTGATAGAATATAATTAATATAAAATGTTTGGTGATTATAATGAAAAAAATATTCAGTTTTTCTTTGATTTTAATACTTGTTTTCTCACTCATCACTCCCGTTTCCGCAAACCTTGACAAGATAGCTGCCTCAAGCTATTATCTTGTTGCTCCCGAAACAGGAAGTGTTCTTGCAGAAAAGAACTGTTCGGGAAATCTCGCCCCCGGCGATTTCTCTAAAATTATGACAGCCATTATTGCCATAGAAGAGCTTGACGAAAAAGAGCTTTTGCCCTTTACTGCAGAAAGCCTTGTTTTTAAAAACAACTTCGGCAACATTATGAATGTGAAAGAGGGCTATGAGATTACGGTTTACGAGCATCTTTTAAATATGCTCCTTCTTTATTCAGATGCAAGTGCAAATCAGATTGCATTAAAGGCTTTTGGCAGTACAGAAGACTTTGTTAAAGCAATGAACAAAAAGGCTCAGGACCTTGAAATGACAAATACTGTTTTTGCATCCCCCTCAGGTTTCGGCAGCGAGGGCGGAAAGACCACGGTCTATGACCTTGTTAAGCTTGCAAAGTATGCTATGGATATGCCCACATTTGCAGAAATCTGCGGAACAGATGTGTTTTATGTGACCTTAAACGGAAAGGAACAGAAGTTTTCAAGCCGTAACCACCTTATAAGCAAATACACATATTCAGACTTCACCTACAGTGCGGCAATGGGAATTATGCCCTCCTATTTTAAGGACAACGCAAACTTTATTGCATTTACCGAAAGGGATTCTTCAAAGCTTATTGCAGTAATTGTAAACAGTCCCAGCGATTCTAATTTAACGGTATACAGAGATGTTATAAATCTTTTAAACTACGGATATAACAATTTTTATTATCCGATTATATGCAGAGAGGGAGAAATTGTTGACCAGATTCCCGTAACAGGCGGCAGCAGTTCAACAGTAACACTTCAATGCGACTCTTCAATAAGAGCACCTCTCCCATATAAATATGACCAGGATCTTTTAGAAATCAAAATCAGAAAAAATTCCGAAAAACTTAAAGCTCCCGTTAAAAAAGGAACAATCCTCGGCTATGCAGACTACAGCTATAACGGCAAGCATATTGTAACTGTTCCTCTTGTGGCAGATAAAGACATAAAATTCAGTTTTATATCTTTTATACACGATACGCTTTTCGGTTCAATAAACCCTGTTTTGTTATTTATTATTATACTTATAGTCTTTATATACTTTATGCTTTCTGCAAAGTCTAAAGCCCAGAAAGCAAAGCGTGCAAAAAAGAGAAAAGAAATACTTGAGAAAATGGAAAAGGAAGGTAAAAACAGATGATTCTCCTGCAGACAGAAGAAAATTTAAGAGAATATGATGAATTCATAAAATCCTCTGAAAAATGCAATTTTGCTCAGTCAAAAATGTGGGCAAACCTTAAAGACAATTGGAAAAACGAAATCGTTGTAAGCCGTGACGAAAACGGCAAAATCAACGGCAGTATGAGCATACTCATAAGAAAAGTGCCTTTCTTTAAGAATACTCTTATGTATGCTCCCCGAGGTCCTGTTTGCGACGTTCACGATAAAAAAGTTTTGTTTGAGCTTTTTAATTCAACAAAAGAGCTTGCGAAAAAATATAAAGCATATGTTTTAAAAATCGACCCCGATATTAAAATTGACGATGAAGAATTTAAGTCAATTGTTAAGGAATACGGCTTTAAAATTCAAAAGCCTACCAAAAACTTCGAGGGTATTCAGCCAAGATTTGTTTTCAGACTAAATGTTGAAAACAAAACAGAGGACGAGATTTTTGCAGCATTTCACAATAAAACAAGGTATAATGTGCGTGTTGCACTTAAAAACAATGTTACAGTTACCATAGGAAACAGAGATGACCTTAAAAGATTTCACGAAATTATGGTGGAAACAGGTACTCGTGACGAATTTGTTATAAGAAACCTTGCGTACTTTGAAAAAATGTATGATATGATGGCACCTACAGACAATTTAAGACTTTACCTTGCCCACTATGAAGGGAATGTGGTTGCAGGTACAATCGCTATTAAATACGGTGACAAGGTCTGGTATCTTTACGGTGCAAGCTCCAATTCTTCAAGAAATGTTATGCCAAACTATCTCCTGCAATGGGAAATGATTAAATGGGCAATTGAAGAAAAGTGCAGAATATACGATTTCAGAGGCGTATCAGGTGATTTAAGCGAGGACAATCCTCTGTACGGACTTTACAGATTTAAGAAAGGTTTCAGCGGTGAATTTACAGAATTTATAGGCGATATTGACCTTGTGTACTCTCCTCTTATGAAGCTTGTTATCGATAAGGGCGAAAGAGTTTACAGAAACTTGAGAAGAAAGGTAATGCTCCGCAGGAAATGAATAAATTAGTAATTGAAAAAGAACTTTTAAAGCACAATGTTGAAAAAATAAAAGCTTTTGCAGGCACAACTCCTGTTATGGGAATTGTTAAATGTAACGGCTACGGTCTTGGTCTTGTTGAGTATTCAAAGCTAATACTTGAGTACGGCATTGACCTTTTGGGAGTTTCCTGTTATGAGGAAGCAATTATGTTAAAGGACAGCGGTATTAACTGTGAGGTTGTCCTTTTAACCTCATACGCTGACGAAGATGTGCTTAAAGAAGTTGTAGAAAGAGATATTATTGCAACTGTCGGCTCAACAGCTTCTGCAAAGGCACTTGAAAATGCAGGTGTTGCCCTTTCAAAAACACCAAGAGCTAACATCGAAATAGACACAGGAATGGGCAGATGCGGATTTTCAACAGAAAATCTTGACGAAATTCTTTCAGTTAAAGATTTTCTTATTGATTTTTGCGGATGCTTCTCCCACTTTTCTTTCAGCTTTGCAAAGAAAAGAGATTATGTTGATGCACAGCTTGAAAAATTTAATAAAGCAGTTGAATACTTAAATGAAAAAGGCTTTAAAACAGGGGTTTTGCACATTGCAAATTCATCAGCCTTTATGAAATACAAGGAAACCCATCTCGATATGGTAAGAGTCGGTTCTGCACTTCTTGGCAGAGTTGAAGGAGCAAGCTCCTTCGGGCTTAAAAAAATAGGCTATCTTGAAACAAAGGTTATTGAAACAAACACCTTAAAAAAAGGCTCAAACACAGGCTACGCAAACACATACAAGGTTAAAAAAGACACCAAAACCGCTATTATTCCAACAGGCTATGCAGACGGATTTTTAACAGAAAAGAAAAGGGACACATACCGCATCTTTGATACCTTAAGATATATTAAAGACGCCTTATTTCCCGGGAAATATTATGTTAAAATAAACGAAAAACCTGCAAAAATAATAGGCAGAGTGGGAATGTTTAACATTATCTGCGATGTTACAGACTTAAATGTTACTGCAGGTGACACCGTCACCGCAGAGGTTAATCCAA
>JAGARF010000257.1 GCA_017622395.1 Clostridia bacterium
AAAATATAATATTAAATGGATGATTTTCCTAAGCTTATCTGTATCAGGAATTGTTAACCTTATTATAGCCGTAAGCACAAATTTTTCAATAGTAAAGTGGTTGTGGCTTATAAACGGAGTTTCGCTTTCTGCGTTATGGCCAACTATTATAAGACAACTTTCAGAAGCATTGCCAAAAAAAGTTCTTGGTACTTCAAATGTGGTCATGGGAACAACTGTTGCAATTGGAACATTGATAATCTATGGGCTCAGTTCAGTATTTGCAGCAATTCATAATTTTAAACTGTCTTTTTACACAGCTGCTATTGCAGTTTTTATTGTTGCTGTCATCTGGATAATCTTTTATAATAGGGCGTTATCATTAGCGAAAAATGAGAGAGATCAGGAAGAGCCCGTGAAAATAACTCAAAGTGAAAAAACTGTTGAGAAAGAGCAGGAAAAAGGGGAAAGAAAGCTTCTTTACATTTTAATATATGTATTGTGTTTCTTTGCAATCGGAGTTAATCTTATTAAAGACGGATTGACAACATGGGTTCCTTCCATTCTTAAAGAAGAGTTTTTTATGAGCGACTCACTTTCTATTCTATTGACTTTGTTTTTACCTGTTCTGGCAGTATTTGGTAATGCCTGTGCCCTGAATATGCACAAAAAAATTCCGGATTATGTAAATCAGTGTGCTGTAGCTTTTGGCATTATCGGCGTTTTTATCGGTGTAATTATTGGAAGTTTGTCATTTAAGGTTGTTTTGTTGATGCTTATTGGATTGGTTGTGGTAAACTTTTTTGCATCAGCCCTTAATAGCCTTATTACCAGTATATTTCCTATGTTTATGAGAGATAAGGTGAACTCGGGGCTGTTTGCCGGTGTATTAAATGGATTTTGTTATCTTGGAAGTACAATTAGTTCGTACGGACTCGGAGCAATAGCAGATAATTTTGGTTGGACAGCTGTATTCATAACCTTGATTGGATTTGTAATACTATCATTTATGGTTTGGAGCGTATATATTTGTCTTAAGAGATTTTTTAATAAAAAAACATACATATGAGTTAAGTGGCATCTAGATTATGCAGTCTTTATATGTGGCGCATACTCCCTTAAAAAGCATAAAAAGGAGAAAATTATGAAAGAAAACAGAAAAAAGGCATTACTGATGATAACGCTTATAGCGATATTTTGTATTGTTATGGCACTTATTGACGGTGTGCTTAAAGCAAACTATTTTTTGAAATCAGTTATAAAGCTGGTTCTTTTTCTGATTTTACCTGCTTTATATGCATTTATTGATAAAGAGATTAAAATAAAAAAACTGTTTATACCAGATAAAAAAGGAATTAAGCTTGCACTTGTTTTATGTATTTTAGTTTATGCAGTAATTCTTGGCGGTTATCTGCTTTTGAAAAATGTTTTTGATTTTTCACAAATTACAGGAGCATTAACCAAAAATGTGGGTGTAACAGGCAGAAACTTTATATATGTTTCACTATATATTTCTTTTGTTAATTCCCTTTTAGAGGAATTTTTCTTCAGAGGCTTTGCTTTTTTAACCCTTAAAAGAATAGCTGGAAGAAAATTTGCTTATATATTCAGTGCTGCAGTTTTTGCGATTTATCATTTGGCAATGATGATAGGGTGGTTCAGGCCTGATGTATTTATCATAATTATGGCAGGACTTTTTGCAGGCGGACTTATATTTAATTACCTCAATGAAAAAAGCGAAAGTATATATCCTTCATGGTTTGTGCATATGTTTGCAAATTTTGCAATAAATACTGTAGGATTTATATTGTTTGGAATAGTTTAAAGGAGTGAGTAAATTGATAAGAAGAGCAGAAAAAAAGGATATAGAAAGTCTAAATAACCTTCTTATGCAAGTTCTTGAAGTTCATCACAATGGCAGACCTGACCTTTTTAAGGGTGGTACGAAGAAATATACAGACGATGAACTGTATGATATAATTTGCGATGACGAAAGACCGATTTTCGTATATGAAGAAAATTGTGTTGTAGAAGGATACTGCTTTTGTGTATTTCAACAGCATATAAACAATAATATTTTAACAGACATAAAAACCCTTTATATTGATGACCTTTGTGTTGATGAAAATTCAAGAGGTAAACAAATCGGAAGCAAGCTTTATGAATATGTAAAGTCTTATGCCAAAGAAAAGGGTTGTTATAATGTTACATTAAATGTTTGGTCCTTAAATGACGGAGCAATGAAGTTTTACGAAAAATGCGGACTTAAACCTCAGAAAATCGGTATGGAAATAATTTTATAAATTCTATTTACAGTTCAGAAATTATGTGCTATAATTCACGAAAATGCTAAAGGAGATGTTGTAAATGGCAAGGTGTGCAAAAATTGTTGGACTTTGTTTTGAAACTATTGCAAACAATCTTGAAATAACTGATATTTCATGGTATAAGGATAAGATTAAAGACCGAATTTTAACTCAGCTTAATAACTGTCTTTGTGAAAAACCTGATTTAATTATTACACCTGAATGTTGTAACAGAGTTGGGGAGTGGAAGTATACTCAAAAACAGGATTTTTACAGAATATATGGCGATGAATTTCAGCAGATGATGTCTGATTTTGCAAAAGAACATAAGGTTAATATTGCTTATGCCTGCGGAAGATATGTTGAAGAGGATAAAGAGTTCCCATACAGAAACTCTGTTGTATATTATGACAGAGAGGGTAAGGTTGCAGGGATTTATGATAAAAATCTTCTTGTTCCAGGGGAACATACAGTAACAAGAATAGGTCACGGCAAGCTTCCTGAAGAATTAATTCAGCTTGATTTCGGTACAGTTGCAACAGCAATATGTTTTGACCTTCATGACGAAAGACTTTTAGACAGATATGCCGAATTAAATCCTGATTTAATTGTATTCAGTTCGTTTTTTACAGGAAATGTATGGAGAGAAATGTGGGCACTTCGTTGCAAGGCATATTTGGCAAGTTCTATAGTTCCTCATATGAACGGAAGAATTATAGACCCGTTTGGTAACGAAATTGCAAGCTCAAGCGACACCAGAAGATATTCGGCATGTATGATTAATTTTGATTATAAGGTTATTCATTCCGATGAAAATGAAGATTGGCGTTCATTCAAGCTTTCAGAGGCAAAGAAAAAGTACGGAGATGGTTTTGATTACACTGCACCAAATGGTACAGGATGCCGCCTTATTCAGTGTAATATGACAGATAAAACTATAGACGATATAATTGAAGAATATAATATTGAAACCTATGAGCATTATTTTGGAAGAGCGAAAGATTTGAGAAAAGAATATCTTGGAGAATAAAAAAGTAAAATATGCCAACCATTATGGTTGGCATATTTTTGTATTTAATAGAAGAATATTGCTAGTCGGCTGAATTTTAGGGGTTGCATAAATAAAAGTTATGTGTTATAATCAATTTGTTATAATAATTTTGCGGAGGGTAATTATGAGAAAGATTATTTCAATGGTGCTTGTACTTGCTTTAGTATTTGCACTTGTATCCTGCGGCGGAAATGCAGGAACAAAAATGACAATGGGTACAGGCGGAACTGCAGGTACATACTACGGTTACGGCGGTGTACTTGGACAGTACATTAAAAACAATGCAGGTATTAATGTAACTGTAGTATCAACAGATGGTTCAAAGGCAAACATTCAGGGAATTGACGCAGGCAACTATCAGCTTGGAACAGTTCAGTCAGATGTTATGGCTTACGCCTGGGAAGGAACACGCTCTTTTGAAGAAGAGGGTAAAATTGGTTCATTCAGAGTTGTGGCAGGTCTTTATGCTGAAGCGGTACAGCTTATTACAATGGATCCGGAAATCAAATCTGTGGCAGACCTTAAAGGTAAATCAGTTTCAATCGGTGCACCCGGTTCAGGTGTTTACTTTAATGCCATTGATGTTTTGACAGCGGCAGGGCTTAAGGAAACAGATATTAAAGCACAGTATCAGTCTTTTGCAGACAGTGCAGATGCGTTAAAAGACGGAAAAATAGATGCAGCATTTATTGTGGCAGGTGCTCCCACACCGGCAATCACAGAGCTTTGCACAACAAACGATGCTTATTTAGTGCCAATCGACGGTGCGGTTGCAGATAAGCTTATGGCTGAATGTCCGTTCTATACTGTATATGAAATCCCTGCAGGAACATATGAAGGTCAGACAGAAACAGTAAAGACTGTAACTGTTAAAGCAACATTAATAGTAAGTGCAGATGCAACAGAAGATGATGTTTACAAATTAACAGCAGCTATTTTCGACAATATAGATGCAATTACTGCCGAAAATGCAAAAGGTGCAGAACTTAGCATTGAAAATGCAACAAGCGGTATGACAGCACCATTCCACCCAGGTGCAGCAAAATATTTTGCTGAAAAGGGTGTAGAAGTAGTAGAGTAAATAAACAAAGCTGCGACATATATAGCCGCAGCTTTTTTATGGTCAGGAGGAGTTATGGGATTTTTCAGTAAAAAGAAGATAGACTCTTTTGAAAATATGGATCTTGAGTCTGTTATGAAAAAATTCGACAGAGAGTCAAATACCAGAATTTGGGAAGGTGTCCCGAAGATAATTGTTAATTGTATACTTGCGGTATTTTCTTTATTTTGTATTTATGTAACATTGTTCGCAAGTTGGCTTGAAGAAATAAGACTTACATCGTTTATGGCTTTTATTGTGCTTATAGGCTACCTTGTATTTCCTGCAAGAAAGGGTGCACAGAAGGTAAACCATATGCCTTGGTATGATGTTGTGATTATGATTTGTGGTGTGGGTGCTTTCCTTTATTATACCGCAAATGCAGGAGAGATTATTCAACAGGGAAGTAAGTTTGAGTGGTATCAGATTGTTATAGGTATTCTTGGAATATTGTCAGTTGCAGAGGTTTGCAGAAGAAGTGTAGGTATTCCTATTATTATTGTTGCAGGATGCTTTATAGCATACGCACTTGTATGGGGTCTTTCAAATCCTACTTTGTGGGGCAAGCTTAACTATATTGTTCACTATCTTTTTTATGGGAAAGAGGGAATACTTTCAACACCTGTAAATGTATGCTCGAAGTTTATAGTAGTATTTATAATTTTCGGTGCATTTCTTGAAAGAACAGGTATTGCAGATTTCTTTATAAGAATATCTAATGCAGTTGTTGGCGGGTTTTCAGGAGGGCCTGCAAAGGTTGCGGTAGTAGCAAGTGCAATGGAGGGTATGGTTTCCGGTTCATCAGTTGCAAACACAGTAGGCTCAGGCTCAGTTACAATTCCGCTTATGAAAAAAACAGGGTATAAGCCTGAATTTGCAGCAGCTGCAGAAGCATCTGCATCTACGGGAGGACAAATAATGCCTCCTATTATGGGTGCGGCGGCTTTCCTTATGGCAGATTATGTGGGAGTACCATACAGTAACATAGTAGTAAGAGCAATACTTCCTGCTGTACTATATTTTGCAGGAATATTTATAGCTGTGCATCTTGAGGCTAAAAAAGAGGGCTTAAGAGGTCTTACTAAAGAAGAACTACCAAGATTTTTGCCTTTGCTGAAAAAATCATATCTGTTATTGCCTTTGATTGTTCTTGTGTATCTTGTAAGCACAAGCAAAAGATCAATTCAGTATGCAGCGGCAATAGCAATTATAGTGGCAATTGTTGTAAGTATATTCAATAAAGAAAACAGAATTACACCAAAGAAGATATGGGAAGCTCTTGCGGCAGGCGGACAGGGTATGATAACTGTGGCAGCAGCCTGCGGTGTGGCAGGAATAATTGCAGGAACAATAACTATGACAGGTCTTGCAAATA
>JAGARF010000258.1 GCA_017622395.1 Clostridia bacterium
AGCGAGAATATAATTAAGGTCTGCAAAATACCCGATTTAGACACATCCGGCATTTCAAACTCAACAACATTGACAGATGAGAAGAAGGCTGAAATTATTGCAAGATACAATTCTGTAAATGAAGGAGTAACAATGGATGTTGAAGACGGGAAATATTCTTCTGTAGGAATTCTTGCGGGTATAGGCTTAGCAGAAAGAGATGTGAAAGTAACACTTACATATAGTGACGGAAAAACAAAATCACAATCATTTACTCTTGCAAAATCATCAGCTTCTTCAACAACAAGCTTTGCGACAGGAACATTTTATTTCAAAAAGTTTTATGATGCATCTTTCTCACAGTCAAGTGGTTCCCGAACATTCGTGCCTTGTGAAATAACAGCTGATGTGACAAAAACACTTGCAAGCGTAACAGTTACAGCTACAGGCTCAAACTCTTATACATTCCCGATTTATGTCGTTTCTGCGTGGGGTGTAAAAGCAGGAAATAGTGATTACATTTCAGCAATAGAAGAAATGATGGCAGATGGAATCGGCGATGTGGATGAATATAATTCTGTTAAAGAATATATGAACCTTATTAAGGCAGAGGAACTTAACGAAGAGCAGAAAGTGGTTTATGACAATACACTTTCAGCACTTGCAGCCTTTGAAGCTAACCTTGAGGAAATGGAAAAGGAAGCTGCAAGACAGGAAGCAATGACAAAGAGAACATATAACTATTTAACACTTTCTGCCGACAGAGATGTATTTGTTACATGGAAGGATGTTACAGACCTTGCAAGATTTCAGTATGATGCCGAGGGAACAACAAGCAAAGCACCGGAGGGCTTTAACACAGCAACATATGCTTATTCAGAAACTGAAACTATCCCTGATTGGATTCCTTATGTAAGAGCAGATGGCACAAAGGTAACAGGTAAGGAATACTATTACTATAAAGGCTTTCAAAATGTTCCGTTGACTGAGCTTTCAGAAAATGAAGCTGAAAGAGGTGCTGCACCTGCATCTGCAACATTTGCGTATCTTTTAGATGATATAACAGCTGAAGATGGAGCAATCGTTACAGGAAAAAAGGTAGCGGGAATATCTTCCAGCTCAAAATATGGCTCGGATGAATATTATGCAGGTAGTAACGGTGTTGCCAGAGCAACAACAGATACAACAAGAACTATTACAAATCCTGCGTTCGTACAGAAGCTTGACGAAGACGGATATGCTATCATAAAGAAGAATAAAGAAAGTAAAACCTACTTTAAAATCGGACCTGTAGTGCAGGAGGGTTATTCACCTAATGCACAGCTTATAGGCTCATCAATTAGTAATGTCAATGTTAAAGGAACAACTCTTGATCTTCTTATAACAGCAACAAACATTAATTACAGCACAACTTACTATAAGACAGCAAGTGCTGCAATAAAGTTAGCACCTGCAGCTGCACTTCAGCAGGTATCAGTAACATATGAGGATGGAGAAACAGAAACAAAATATGCTGTAGTAACAGATAATAAAATAGCAAGCTGGAATGGAATGTATACTGAAAACCCTGTGCTCAAAACAATTGTTTTTGCACCTAAGTATGAAGAAGACGGCATTACAGAAATTGAATATGACGAAAACTCATTCTATGCAAACAAAGCAGACTATGATTTTAAAATTCTTAAGGGAAATACAGCAACAGTTGGATTAACTGATTCTGTTTCAGCTGATGATGTCAGCTTTAAAAACCCTCATATCATAATGTCTTCTAACACAAGAGTTGCACAGATGCTTCAGATAAGACAGGATACTGTGGGCAACAACTATGGTGCTTTTTCATCATCAGTATCACTTCCTCTTGCAAATAAAAAAGTTGAATCAATAGCATTCCCCGTTACTCAGAATATAGCAATTGACGACCCATCAGCAATCGTTGTGTTGGATAACGCAAAAGATGCGTCAAAAAGTACAGTAGCACTTCTTCCTGTAACAATTAAAGGTGCAAGCGATGATTATGTATACTTTGCATATCTTGGCAGAATTTCAAGCGAAACATATCTTATGGCTGCAACAGTTACAGAAAATTCTTCAAATGAAAAAATTGAAGCTGCAGAAGCTGCAATGTCAAAAATTACTGTAAATTCACCAATTGAAGAAGCAAAGAAGGCTGCAGAGCTTTATAACAGAGCACTTGAAGATGATTATGTTAAAGAATCAGATTTCAATTCAGATATTGTCACAGCATTTAACAATGCTTATCAGACAATAAGAGAAAATACTGAAATTTCAGGTAAAATTGCAGTTAAATATTTCAAAGGTGAAAATCCTTTTGCAGAAGTTGAAATTTATAACCCTGCAGAACTTGCAGGAAAAACATATAAAGTAATTCTTGCATATTATGATGAAAATGAAAACTACATTTCATCAGAAATTTTGGATCGTGCATCAAGTGTATATGAAAAGGAAACAGAGAAAATTACTTCTGAAAAATGTCCTGAAAATGCAGCTAAAGTAAAAGGCTTTATCTGGAAAGGCTTTGACACACTCCTTCCGATGGCAACAGCTGATGAAACAACAAAGAAGGATACCTTTAAGGTTCTTTCCATCGGCAACAGCTATAGTAATAATGCACATTCTCATTTGGTAAAGATTGCGGCTGATGCAGGTTTTGAAAAGGTTGAGATAGCAAACATATATAAGGGTGGTTGCACACTTAAAGAGCACTACAACAATGCGGTGGCAAACACCCCGGCATACACATATGAGTATCAGGAGCTTGCTGCAGACGGAACAGTTAAGAAAACTACAGTCGGCAGTAGTGAAGCTGACGGCGAGAAGGTCACTATGCTTTATGGCATTCAGGCAAATGACTGGGATGTTATCACAATTCAACAGCAGAGTCTTAACTCAGGCGTAGAATCAACTTATGTTAAAGAACAAATTGACTACCTTGTTGATTATATAAATACAAATAAGACAAACAAAAATGCAAAGCTTGTATGGCATATGACATGGCCTTATGCAACATATTACACAGGAAATGCAGGCTATGGAACACATTTTAATTATAATCAGAATTTAATGTATCAGGGCATAACCGACGCAGTTCAGAAACATATTTTATCAAGGGATGACTTTGATTATATCATTCCTGCAGGTACAGCAATTCAGAACGCAAGACTTCTTAATCTTGACGAAAAAGAACTCAGTCATGACGGTACACATCTTAACAGCTTAGGTTGTTATGTTGCAGGCTTAACATGGTTTGCTAAAATTACAGGTATGTCAATTGATGATATTACCTATGCACCAACAACTGTTCCAGAGGGTAGTTTAGATTCAATCAAAACAGCTGTTAAAAACGCAATTGCAAACCCATATCAGGTAACAAAATAATTTCCCCCTGCGAAAAATTATATTTCTCTCTCTTTTTAGCAGGGTAAAGACCGCCGATTTCGGCGGTCTTTGTTTCTCTTTAAATTTTTGATTGATATTTGTAAAATTTTGTGATATAATGTCTGCATAGGATTAAAAATCCAAAAAAAGATAAGGAGTTGTTCTAAAAATGGAAAAATTGTTCAAACTCAAAGAACACGGTACAAATGTTAAAACCGAAATTATTGCCGGTATTACAACATTCCTTGCGATGTCTTACATCCTTGCTGTAAACCCTGGCTATCTCGGTGCAATCCCTGGTGCTTCACCTGCAGCTGTTTTTATGGCTACTGCCCTTTCTGCTGCTATTGCAACACTTTGTATGGCGTTCTTTGCAAACTACCCTGTAGCACTTGCTTCAGGTATGGGTCTTAACGCATTCTTCGCATTCACAGTTTGCGGAGCTATGGGTTACTCATATCAGGTTGCTCTTACTGCTATCTTAGTTGAAGGTATTATCTTTATGATACTTTCTGCCTTTAAGTTCAGAGAAGCTCTTGTTAACAAGATTCCTAAAAACTTAAAGTTTGGTATTACAGCAGGTATTGGTTTATTTATCACAATCATTGCACTTATCAATGCTAAAATCGTTGTTGCAGACCCTGCTACAACTGTTGCTCTTGGCGACATTGCCGCTCCCGGCGTTGTTTTAGCTTTGGTTGGTCTTTTAGTTATCGGTATTCTCCAGCACTTTAAAGTTCCGGGCGGAATTTTACTTGGTATTATCATCACTTGGGTTCTTGGTATTATTGCTGAGCTTATCGGCTGGTATGTTCCAAACCCTGATGCAGGTGTTTATTCTGTAATTCCTAACCTTTCATGGGAAGCTATTAAATCAAACTTTGCTGCACCTGCAATGTTCAAATTTGACTTTGGATTTATCGCTAAAAACTTTGCAGGCTTTGCAATTGTTGTATTCACATTCCTTTATACTGATATCTTTGATACAGTTGGAACACTTATCGGTGTTGCTCAGAAGGGTAACTTACTTAACGAAGACGGCAGCCTTCCAAAGGCTTCAGGTGCTTTAATGGCTGACGCTGTTGGTACAGTAGTTGGTGCTTGCCTTGGTACTTCAACAGTAACAAGCTATGTTGAATCAAGTGCCGGCGTTGCAGCAGGCGGAAGAACAGGCTTAACAGCTGTTACAACAGCAGTTATGTTCTTAATTGCTATTCCTCTTGCACCATTATTCCTTGCAATCCCTGGTTTTGCTACAACACCTGCTATGCTTTATGTTGGTCTTCTTATGCTTTCAGCTATCAAAAATGTTGACTTTGACGGCGATGCTGCAGATACAATCGGAGCATTCCTTGCTATCGTTATGATGCCACTCACATACTCAATTGCTAACGGTATTATGTTTGGTATCCTTGCATGGGTTATCCTTAAGCTCTGCACAGGCAAAGCTAAAGACATCAGCGGTGTAATGTGGATTTCAGTTGCATTATTCGCACTTTATATAGTACTTAAAGTATTAGGTCTCGCGTAAGACTATAGCATAAAAATAAGCTAACCGAACAGGTTAGCTTTTTTTTATGGTATAGAACTTCTGAAGGGAATATCTCTGATTGCGTCAGGAATTTATTTCGTTGTTGTGTGTC
>JAGARF010000259.1 GCA_017622395.1 Clostridia bacterium
ATTTCCAAGTCTTGCAATTGTATCTCTGAAAACAGAAGTTTCAACACCAAAAGTCATTTCATAATCTGCAATTTCGTATTCTGTATCATCAACCATTTTATCGTCTTTATAAAGACTTATTATGCAGGTTTTAGCATCTTCGCCCATAGGTATAAATGAGACAAGTCCGCCTTCTCCCCAGACAAGCTCCTGAGCAGTACATCCGCCCGATGTTGTTCCGCCTGTATTGTCATTACCATCATTTGGTATGGTTGTACCATCAAAGGTCACATAATCTGAATAAGATGGGTTTGCGTCATTAAAGTCTGCAGGATATGCTTCAACGCAGAACACAATCAATGCATCGTCAGGGTTGTAACCGTTCGTTTCTGCCTCAATTTCAATTTCTTCCATCAGATATTCAATTTCTTCATCCCAGTTGTCCCAGAAATTAAAATAGCAATCACTTTCGCAAGCATATCCAAAACTGTTGTCAAAGTTTTCTCCTCCGTCCCATGAAACCTTGAAAACGGCATCGTATGATACTGCACCTTCAACAGGAGTCCAACTAAACATTCTTTGTGATGAATCATATTTAACATTCGCCTTATCAAGAGTTATTGAAGGCTTTTTATATACATAATTGCCTGATGATGTATAATTACCGCTACCATCATCAGGACCTACTTCAGCTCTGTATGTACCGCTTCCGTTTTCAGGGATTTCATACGCAAACTGATGATAACCTGTCGAATTATCGTAGTCACCAAAGCTGTGAGTTGCATCTGCAACAAGTACATTGTTCTTATACAGCTTTAAATGATATTCTCTGACTCCGCTCACCAAGCTGAAAGCTACTTCTCCTGCAAACTCACCCGTCCACCAAACCTTAGACGGTGCTGATGCGGCAAATACAGTAAATGTAAACATCTGCATAAGCATTAAAGCTGTAATTAAAACACTTAAAAGTTTTTTCATATTAACCTCTCCAAAAATTTATTTATTTTATTATACACTACTTACCACATATTTTCAACACAAAATTTCGCTCCTTTTCTGCTTGCATTTCGTCTGTATATGTGATAAAATATTCTAATATTCAGGAGGCGGTAAAATGAGCATTAAAAGTAATCTTGAAAACATAAAAAGTACACTTAATGAGGGCACAACTCTTGTTTGTGTAAGCAAATATCACACCGAAGAGGAAATTATGGAGGCATACAATGAGGGCATCCGTGATTTTGGCGAAAACAAGGTGCAGGATATGGTTAAAAAGGCAGAAAATCTGCCAAAGGACATAAGATGGCATCTTATTGGACATCTTCAGACAAACAAGGTTAAATATATTGTGGGGAAAACCCATCTTGTGCAGTCTGTTGACAGAATTGAGCTTGCAGAGGAAATAAACAAAAGGTTTGAAAAAGCAGGGCTTATATGCGACTGCCTTATACAGATTAATTCAACAGGCATTGACTCAAGATTTGGCTGTACTCCCGAAACTGCAGTAGAATTTGCAGAAAAATTAAAGGAATTCAAAAGCCTTAATGTCAAAGGCATAATGGGTATGGCACCAATTTGCGATGACCCTACCGAAAACTTTATGCTTTTGAAAAATATATTTGATGACTTAACAGAAAAAGGCTTATTAAACGGACAAATACTCTCTATGGGTATGAGCGATGATTATACATTTGCCCTTAAATGCGGCAGTAATATGGTAAGAATAGGTAGTAAGATATTCAAGGAGGCTGAATGATGAAGAAATTCTGCATTTTTATTGTTTCATTAGTTATCTTATTCTCTATCACTACCATCTGCTGTGCCGAAACCTTATCTTCAGGTTTGTGCGGCGATAATCTTACATACAACTTAGACAGCGATGGTACTTTAACAATATCAGGAACAGGCGATATGTATGACTTCAATTACGACGGAGCTCCTGTATGTTGGTCTGAATATAGGGATTCAATCA
>JAGARF010000007.1 GCA_017622395.1 Clostridia bacterium
ATGTATAATTTTTATTCATTTACTATTGCTATCTTAAGACCTTCCATCTTAAGGTTTGTAATATGTGCTTCGTTTATCTGGTCAAGGGGGAACTTATGAGTAATAAGCTCTGAAAGCGGAATACCGATTGCTTTTGCTCTCTTTAAGAAATCGAATGTTGTTGCATAGTCTCTTAATGTGTATACCCATGAACCAACTGTTGTGATTTCCTTTGAACAGATATCGAAGTGAGGATTGATAGTAGCATCTCCGCCGTTGATAAAGAAACCAAGCTCGCAAAGTCCGCCGCCGTTTCTTATGAACTTGTAGATGTTACTGTGAGCAACAGGTGAGCCTGTGCACTGGAACGCAAAGTCTGCTAAGTATCCGCCGAATGCATCTTTAACACCATCAGCTAAAGCTTCAACACCCTTGAAGTTTTTGAAGTTTACGCTGTTGTCTGCACCCATCTTCTTTGCAAATGCAAGTCTTTTTTCTTCACCGTCTACTGCAACGATGTTTTCAATACCCATTGTTCTTAAAATTGCAATACAGATAAGACCGATAGGTCCGCAACCCTGCACAACAACTCTTGAATTGAATTTTAAAATACCTGTTGTTTTAGCTCTTTCAACTGCATGAATTAAAACTGCACAAGGCTCGATTAAAATTCTTGAGTCAAGGTCTAAATCAGATACATTAAATACTGTTGAACCGCCTCTTATAACAAGGTAGTCTGCAAACCAGCCGTTTAAGTGAATATCGTCATCGGGGAGAAGTCCGTAAACATCTGCACCGCCAACATTTTGTTTGTTCAAGTCAAACATTGTGATATCAGGATTATCTTTAAAAATCATACATGTTACAACCTTGTCACCGATGTTTAAAGGTTTTCCTGCACTGTCTTTTTTAACATTCTTACCCATCTTTACGATTTCGCCTGTTCCTTCGTGACCAAGCACTAAAGGAATAAGTCCGAATGGGTCTCTTTTGAATTCGTGTGCATCAGTACCGCACACACCGCAACCTTCAACCTTAACCAAAATATCGTCATCGCCAAGCTCAGGAATCGGGAACTCTTTGATTTCATAATGCTCAAGGGCTGTAAGCATTGCTGCTTTACTTGTCTTTGGGATTTCACCGCTGAAAGCTTTCTTTGGTGCAGAGCCGTTCATATCAGCAAGCACCTGCTTAACGATTCTTTCCACATCAACTGAATTTATATCCATTAAGCTGTCCTTCCTTTCTGTTTGATTATTTCTTTAAATACCTCTGCACCATAGGCAGAAAGCAGAGTGTCCTGCTCCTCCGAGCCTCCGCTTACTCCAAGACCGCCGATTATTTTGCCGTCTATTTCAAGAGGGTCTCCGCCGCCGAAAATAACTATCTGTCCGTTATTGGTATTTTCAATTCCGTACAGAGGGCCATTCGGCTGACAAAGTGGCTTTAGAGCTTTTGTTGACATCTTAAGGGCAACAACTGTATATGCCTTGTTAAGTGCAACATCATAGCTTGCAATATATGAGTTATCCATACATTCAACTAAAACCGGTCTTGCAGCGTTGTTTGAAACCGCAACAACTGCATTTACACCAATCTCTTTTGCCTTTGCCTCTACAACATTTGCAAGAACCTTTGCAATCTCAAGAGTGATATTATCAATTTTCTGAAGGTCAAGAACATTTTTAACGACATTTTCAATTAACTCTGAAATATTACCGTTCATATTAGTCCTCTCTCCTTAAATGTATATTTGCGGGACGATGTGGGCATCGTCCCCTACATACGCAATATTATTTATTTAAAGACTCCATTACCTTTTTAGTAATCTGAGCAACAAGGTCAGCATCTACTGAGCCATTGCATCCGCCTGTTACTGCAGGATTAATTGATGATGCACAGCTGTGGCAGTTTAATGTGCCTTTGTTTGCACAAACATCTGCAGGGTGCTTACCTGTCATACCAAACTGCTTTCTGATTTCATAAAGTCTCTTAACCTGTGCCTGTGAAAGTTCCTTTGGACCGCCGAGAAGTCTTGCCTGGAACAAGAGCTGAGCATAGAATTCAAGTGATTCCATCTTGTGGTATGCAGCAAGAAGTGAATTTGAATATGCGAGTGCACCGTGGTTTTCAAGAAGAACTGCATCAAAGTGCTGCAGATACTTTGAAACTGCATCAGGAATTTCTTCTGTTGAAGGTGTGCCGTATTCAGCGATTGGAACACAACCAAGTGCGATAACAGCTTCAGGCATAATAGGCTGTGTAAGCGGAATACCTGCAATTGCAAAGCTTGTTGCATAAACAGGGTGTGCGTGAACTACAGACTGAACATCAGGTCTTTCAGCATAAACTCTCATATGCATTTTGATTTCTGATGATGGCTTGAAGTTGCCGTTTGCCTGGATAACATTACCTTTAGCGTCTACCTTACAGATGTATTCAGGTGTCATAAAACCTTTGCTTACGCCTGTAGGTGTGCATAAAAATTCGTTGTCATTGAGCTTAACTGAGATGTTACCGTCGTTTGCAGCAACCATACCTCTGTCGTAAATTCTTTTACCGATTTCGCAAATTTGTTTTTTGATTTCGAATTCAGATACCATAATTTTTTCTCCTTTTTTATGTTAATATTTTGTTTTTCTTTTTATTGCAGTTTAATTATACTGCGGATTTTGTTGTTTGTCAATGGTTTTGTGTTGTTTTTTCTTTGTTTTTGTTGTTTTTTCTTTTTGTTTCAATTTTCAAGGTATTTTATAAGCTTATCTATACCCTCTCCGGTTACAGAATCTACAAAGAAAATCTTTTCACAGCCTGCAAGTCTTAACCAGCCCTCTGCTCTCTCAGGATTTGCACCCTCATCATTTATCTTTGTTACAATTCCTATAACCTCTCGGTTACACATACTTGTAATACAAGGTCCGTAAAGAGTGTATGG
>JAGARF010000030.1 GCA_017622395.1 Clostridia bacterium
ATACAAGGAGAACCAAAAATGTTCACAAAAACCGACAAAGTAACAAATTTCGTTTCCATCGAAATGGAAAACGGAGACGTCATCACCGTTGAGCTTTACCCCTCGATCGCACCCATAACCGTTGAAAACTTTGTAACGCTTGCACAAAGCGGTTTTTACGACGGTCTTACCTTCCATCGCATTATAGAAGGCTTTATGATGCAGGGCGGCGACCCGAAGGGGAACGGCACCGGTGATTCCGGCAAGGATATTATCGGCGAATTTGCAGCAAACGGATACACATACAACACCATTTCCCATAAGCGCGGCGTTATTTCCATGGCACGCGCCAACCCCTACAACAGCGGAAGCTGTCAGTTCTTTATATAAACAGGAAAAACAGCAGCGGAATTTGAATATACAACTTCCGTTACAAACATTGATGCAACAATGTTCTTTGGTGGAAGCAAAGAAGAAACAAGAGTAGAGGTTGACGGTGTGGATGCTGATAGTAACATATTAGGATATAACCTTACTGTTGTGCTTACAGATGGTACTGGAACAGATAGTGTTACTGTTGTTGTACCTGAACAGGAAACTACTGATTTAGAAGTTGTGAGAAAAATCGAACTTGGCAGTGATTTCTTAGCTGGAAGAAAAATTACAGACATTAAGGTTGGCGAAACTCCTGTAGATGCTTATGCTGCAGATGCAGATACAATTATAGTAAAGACAGACCTTATAAATGAAGAAGGTCTTACTATGACAGTAACATATGACGCAGAAACTGCATTGTCACCTGTTATGGGTGTTGAGACAAAAAAAGTTGATGGTACAATCACAGCTTATGCAAAAGCACCTGCTGCAAAGAGATTTGGTGTTGTTATGTACACAAATCAAGCCCTTGATGTAGCGACAGTTATAACAAGACATGAAGTTATTGAAGATGCAAATAAAGCGTATGTTGTATTACCTGCACTTGGAAAGAATGTGGATGGTATTTATTCTGTAGAATTACAGGACTATACAGACTGGCTTACAGAAGGTACAGTTTATGTTAAGGCCTATGCGTTTGATGGCACAGCTGCTACTGTATCAGCACTTGCTAAGGAATTAGAATAATTTAGGAATAAGGAGGATAATGAAATGAAATCATATACAAAACCATCAATTAATGTAATTGAATTATCAATTGAAGAAAACATTGCCGCTTTAGTTCCTAAGACAGTTTATAAAAAGAATAAGAACAATAAGCTTCAGGCAAATTCAGTTGTTGAGTTTGAAAACGAACTTACATTCACAAGCTTAACAAACGCATAATGAGGCTCAGTATTGCGGATTTAGAAATTGAGATAAAGAATTGCAATTACGATTATATTTTGAATAAAACGAGAAAGTATCAGTCGGGCTCGGTGGGTCCGGCTGATATGACTATTAACTGCTTACTTGTGGAAAATATTGAAAAACCGGAAGGCAAAACCATAGAAGATGTAGAAGGCTGGAATTGGTGTATTACAGAAAATGATGAAATTATTCTTTATCACGGATATGGAAAGGATAAAATCGGTTCACTTATTAGGTGGAGCGATGATTTTTCTGTGGCTGATGCCTATGCAATAGATACCTTTAAAGAAAGTGGGCTTGAAATAGGCATTAAATTCTTTATTATCATAAGGCATATTCTCTGGTATGCGATAATTAAGCATAAAGGAATTATGCTCCATAGCTCTGCTATCAGCTACAAGGGTAAAGGGATACTGTTTTCCGCACCATCAGGTACGGGAAAGTCTACTCAAAGCTCTTTATGGAAGCAAGAGTTTAAAGATGATGTAATCATAGTTAATGATGATACGCCTTTTATAAGAAATTTTAATGGTACAAGCTATGTTTACGGTTGCCCGTGGAGTGGAAAAACAGATATAAATGAACAGATGAAAGTTCCTGTCAGAGCGGTTGTATCAGTAAGGCAGGGAAAAGAAAACAAAATTAAAGAGTTAACGGCTACGGAAGGTTTTTTCAGAATTTTTAACGAAACAAAAAAGCCTGTGGAAAGCGATATGCTTGATATGGCTATGGATAATGTTATAGCTTTTCTTTCCAATGTTAAGGTATATGAGCTTACCTGCAGACCCGAAAAAGAGGCTGTTTATGCATTGAAGGAAGCACTTGAAATCATTTAACGGAGAGGTTTGTATGAAAAAGATAATTGCATTATTACTTACAGTTGTTATGTTGCTCAGTATGGCGGTTTGCGTTAGTGCACAACAGCAGTTTACTGATTTAGCAGAAACTCATTGGGCGTATGCAAATATTCAGCAGCTTGTAACAGAGGGAACGATTAAAGGCTATCCTGATGGTAGTTTCAGACCTGAAAGCTTGGTTACAAGAGCAGAGTTTGCAAAAATGTTCGGAGCAGGAACAAACAAAAAGTCAGGCGACTTTAAAGACCTTACATCAGCTCATTGGAGCTACAGCTATGTTATGGCATCAGGTGTTGATGCAGATAAAGAATATTTTAGGCCTGACGAATATATGACCAGAGGAGAGGTTTTAGATGCACTCTGGGACAGATGCGGAGTTAAAGTTGATGCTAAGGTTCCCGGTGTTATCTCAAGACAGTTTTCAAATGAAGATGCTGTTACCTGGGCATATACAACTCAGCTTATCAAAGGAAATGACGGTATTGATTTAAGACTTTCGGACACTGTTACAAGAGCAGAGGTAACTGCACTTATTTTAAGAGTAAGAACACTTGACACTAAAAATCTTAAGTCAATTACCGATAATATATCAGACAAGCTTATCGGCAAAATTAATGATACTCTTGACCTGTTTGAGGGTGAATACTCAGCTGATAAAAAAGTTACATACGGACAGGCTGCCCATGCGGCTATGCTTCTTGCATATGGCACAGATATATATGCGCCGGCTGCACAATATGAAATCGGTTTCAATGGCAGATATAATTTAGCTATGTCCGCGATGACAGCATACATCTGGGAAAAATCCAAAAATACTCAGGAGTATGCTAATAAAAATGTAACTGTTCAGGATGCACTTCTTGCAATTATGAATGCAGTTATAACAAGTGTTGCAGGAGATATTCCTGTTGGTGCAGATGTTACAACTTTTGAAGATGCAGTAAAAACAAACGGATTCATGGCTGATGTTTATATGGCATATGCATATAATAAGGGTATTTTCAATACTCTTGACGGCAAACTTAATGCAAACGGCGAAATCACAATGAAAGAATTTATGTCTTTAGTTATTCAGGCTGACAGACTTGGCGGTTTTACACAAAATATTTCTAATGGAAAAACTGTAAATGCCGAGATTCTTAAAGAAGCTGATAAATATCCTATAAATTACAAAAATTATGGTGTGATTTTAAGTAATGTACCTGCGTATGTATACGATTATGCAGGATTTGCTGAGGCTCCCAAAAACAGTTATTATGAGGCTAATGGTTTCGCATCAGTCATTAAAACATATCTAAATACATTGGCAAAAGTGGAAAATAATAAGAGTTTATATAAAATGAAGTATACTTATTATCCGTCTCTTGTAGCGATGGCTGACAGCGATCTCCAGTTTGTATTAAAGCTTGAATTTGATGAGGTTGCAAATAATACAACATTTGCTTCAGTTTTCAACGGCGGTATAGATGAACCTATTGAAGAAAATAAGACATATTATGTTCTTGTTTCTTCAGGAGTTCCTTTCAGCGATTATATTCCTGTTGACAATACAAAGATAGTTAAAATTATTGCATCATACTAATCGGAGGACGAAAAATGAACGAAAAAGAAATTTCAATTATTGACTTACTTAATATGGTACTGAGCAATTGGGTACTGATTGCAGTTCTTGCGGTTGTTATGGGTATATCCTCATTTGTGTACTCAAAATTTGCAGTTGAGCCAACATATGTTGCAAAAGGAACACTCTATGTTACAATCGACAATAACTATTCTGTTCAGTCTAATGTTAATATTAATGATATTATGGCGGCTCAGGAGCTTACTAATACATATATTGAAATACTTTCATCAAATACTTTCTTTAAGACAGTAAGCGCTGAATCCGGTCTTGGATATTCTTACAAAGACCTTAAAAGAATGGTTAGCTACGGTGCTAAGGATGAATCTGAAATTATTCAGCTTGCAGTAACATCCTTCAGTCCCGAAGAATCGGCGGTTATAGCAAACACAATACTTACAAATGCTCAAAGCGAAATTTCAAGAATTGTAATAGGCGGAAGTGCTAAAATTATTGATTATCCTGAAGTGCCAGCAGGCCCTTCATCACCAAATATTCCTAAAAACTGTATGGTTGCCATACTTTTAGGAATAATAATCGGCTGTGCCATAAACTTTATAAAATCATACTTTGATGATTCAATTAAAAATGTTGCAAGCCTTGCTGAAAAATTTAACATCCCTGTTCTGGCAGAAATACCAATATATGACCAGACAACAGCAAAAACAACCTCAATTTGAGGTTGTTTTTTTTACCTAAAACATTGACTTTTTTTAATATTTGGATTATAATTATAATGTTATAGTAGATAAAATATGGGCAGGTTTACTCTAAGGAGATTTTGCTATGAAAAAAAGATATA
>JAGARF010000031.1 GCA_017622395.1 Clostridia bacterium
AAACGCAGAAGAGATTCTATGGATGGAATTAATAAGTACAGCGGTCTTCTGCATTGTGCAGATTGCGAACAAAAGCTTTACTTTGTCAGAGGTAAAACACTAAAACCATCAGCATTTCATTTCATCTGCAGCAGGTACAGAAAACACAAAGGCGAAGAACAATGTACGCCTCATTCTATAAGGGAATCAGTTCTGGACGAAATCATTCTTGAAGAAATCAGAAGAATTACATACTATGCCAGAACAAAGACTAAAGAGTTCGCAGAATTTATAAATCAAAAAACCTCTGCCGAGAGCCGAAAAGAATTGTTGGCAAAAACAGCAGAGCCTGGAAGATTGAAAAAGCGTAAGAATGAGTTGGAATCCCTGTTCAAAAGACTGTATGAAGATAATGTATTCCATCGAATTACAGACGATCAATTTCAGATGCTATCCGGTAGTTACATAGCAGAGCAAAAGGATGTTGAATTACGGATACCTGAGTTGGAAGATGAAATCGAAACACTTAAATCTGCTGCCACAAACACGGACAAGTTCATTGCACTGGCTAAGAAATATATTCACATCGAAGAACTTACACCAGAAGTATTATTGACCTTCGTATCCAAAATCGTCATACACGAACGAAGTGAAAAACGGTCGAATGCAACACAGCAAATCGATATATATTTCACTCACATAGGAAATGCAGGTCAAATTTAAGGCAAAGGAAAAGGGTGAACAGCCTAAACTGTTCACCCAACTTCCGCACCGTTACAAGTATTTCACTAAACATCCCTTAGAGAAACATCCAATAGGGTGTGTATTTTTTTGCCTTTAAACCTTAAGAAAAAAACATCACCGACAGGCTTGCCTGTCGGTGTATTGGTTATTGGTTAAATCTTTCAATGATTGAGAAAATTCTTAATGGTGTATTGTATTTCGCCTTAATTGTAACTATTTTTCCGCCTACACCCTGAATACCTGCTGTTACATAATTCATATTTGCATAATCTGAGGTTGTAGAAAGGGTCTTAACCTCCTTGCCGTCAACCAAAACAACCATTTCGTTTGAACCGGTGCCTGAAAGATAGCTTATAAATATTTCAGGTGCAGAGGCCTTAAAGGTAAGGCATGAGTCTGCAACATTTGTATATACTGCACCCTCTGGGTAATAAGGATGGCTGTAGAACTTGGTTGCAATAGGCTGGCTAAGGTCACTTCTTGGGGTTTCATTGTTGCAGAGATACCATTTTCCTGTATATGAGATTTTAGGGTCTGTTACATATAAATAGTTATATCTGCTCGTAACTTTTGTTCTGTCAGAAACACAGAATATGTTGCTCTGTGCCTGAACAGGCTTAAGGAATTTTTCAAGGCCGTCTTTTTCAAATGCTGCAAGAATTGCATCTCCAAACAATGTATAGCCTGAGTTGTATGGATGAACATTATTTGCAGGATAATATTTCTTTTCCTGTTCGAGCCACTGCTTATATGTTGTGCTTGTTTTTTCCTTGTCGTTTTCGTAAAGCTCAACACCGTATGCGTGAGCATCTACAGAAGGAATGTTATAGAACTGTGCAACCTTTTCCTTTGCTTTTCTGCTGAATTCAACATTTTCAAGGTCGTTGTTTTCATATGCGTGGTTTGAATAAAGGAACATAACAGATGGAATCTTTTCTGCCTTTGTGCACTGATAAACCATAGACTCCATATAAATCTGGTGTTTTGCCTCGTTGGTTGCACCATATGTTCTGTCATTAACTGCGAATTCAATAACAACCATATCTGGATTAAATGAGAGAACATCTTTTGCAAATCTCTTTGCTCCGAATTCGGAGGTTGTTCCGCCGATACCTGAATTTATAGTTTCAACCTTTTTGTCAGGCATTTTTTCCTGTAAGTATTTTTTTACCATACTCTGCCAGGTAGAACCGCCTTCAGTTAAAGAACCGCCAACGAAAGCAACAACGAACTTTTCTTTTTCAGACTCAGCAGGTTTTTGTTCGCCTTTAAGGTTGTTTGCCATTCTTTGAGCAATAGCTAATGCCTGTTCTCTTGTGCAAAGACCTTTTGGCTCAAAGCCAGCCTCTGTACCTTTTATGTAGCCCTGTGCGTTCATAAAGTATACAGATTCTATTGCATAGTCTGAAATACTGCTGTGATCTGCAAACTGAGAAGGCATTTCAAAACTGAGTGTATCTGTGTTTTTTATTTTTTTAAACACTCTCGCGAGCATTGCTGCCGCCTGTTCTCTTGTTAAGTTTTCATCAGGCGAAAATGTTGTCTCAGTTGTACCGGATGTAATACCAAGCTTAAATGCTTTTATAATTTCCTTGTCATTTGTATCTGTAAAGGGGTTATCACCGCTTGGTGCGTCTTTTCCTGTAACCGCTTCGTAAATTTTAACGGTCAAAGCCGCCTGCTCTGCTCTTGTTATATTTAAAGTTAAGTCTTTGTTTTCAAGAGCTGTTGGGTATACACCGCTTGATACTGCTTTTTCAAGCTCAGGCTTTGCCCAATCTGATGCGTTTGTCCATTTGCTTTCAGCCATTACTGACATACAGGAAAACATAAGACATAAAACAAGTAACATTGAAGTAAGTTTTTTCATATATTTTCATCCTTTCTTTTTTAAAATGGTAACACAAAAGAAAGAATAATGCAAGAGTTTTTAAGTTGAAATCATATAATTTTTAACAATTGTCAATTCTACTGATATATATTGAAGAAAAATAAAAAGAAAAAATGAAAAAGACACTTCATAAGAAGTGCCTTTTGTTTGGTACACCATCAGGGACTCGAACCCTGATTAAGAGTTCTTTATCAAACAAATTACTAAAGTTTTATTGGTTACTTCCTCAATTTTTATCAATATGTTACGTAATGTTTGTTGTTAAATATATAATCTCCTCATTTCATAGATATATTATCTATTTGTTTATGTTTAAAATCCAAAGAAAGCACAAAAAAGACCTCCTGCAAACGCAGAAGGCCATTTTGTTTTAATCTTTTAATGTTCCTATGGGTATTACTTTTACACCATCGTCTCTGGTATAAGCCATTTCGCCACCTGTTACAACAATGAGAAGTGACGGTTCTTTTAATCGTGCATTATCTTCTTCATTTGCCTGTTGAATAAGCTTCTTAAGTTGTAACAAATGAGAGGCTCCTTCTTCTATTTCTCTACTGCCTAATTTGAATTCAACAAGAGCATATCTTCCATCTTTCAGATGAAGAACGCAATCAGCTTCCAAACCGTAACGGTCATGATAATAAGATACCTTTCCATCCATAGATGAAGAATATACTTTTAAGTCACGAATGCACAAGCACTCAAAGATAAATCCAAATGTATGAAGGTCCTGTAACAAAGCGTCCGGTGTAAGTCCAAGAGATGCTGTCGCAATTGAAGGGTCTGTAAATTCTTTTTTCTTACTGCTTCTTATTGCAGAGGCAGAGCGAATAGACGGACACCATGCAGGAATATCTTCTATTACATATAACTTTTCAAGCGCATCGACATATGAATATAAAGTTGGAGC
>JAGARF010000032.1 GCA_017622395.1 Clostridia bacterium
TACAATCTATACTGATGCTTATATCGTTTGGGTTCTGCATAGGTATGAACACAGGGGTCAAACCATATGTTTTGCTGATATAGTCTGCCGCTTTTGCAACCTCTGAGGCAATATTTTTATTTTTCCATTCCCTTATTGAAATTACAAAATAAGGCTTTAAATCTATTCTTTCATTATTGAATATTTCTTTAACTCTTTCAATTCCGTATGGCGTAATTGAAACAGACGGGTCTGATGTTACGCATATAGGCGGATTTGTTACACCCATACTGTTTAACACCTCAACAGACCTTTCATCTCTTAAGGTTATATAATCAACCTGATTTAAAATTTTACTTGCATATCCTTTGTTTTTCTTTCTGTAAACAGGTCCTATGCCGTTTGCATAAAGCATTGTTTTCTTCTTTAATTTAAGTGCTGCTTTTATGGCAAGAAGATAGTAATAAAGAGATTTTGAGCTGGTTACATCCTGAATAAGACTTCCTCCGCCGTTTATAAACAGCTTTGTTTTCTTTATTGCTCTGTATACAGCTAAAGGATTAAAACGGTTAACTGCATCAACTCCGTAAACATTTTTTGTTTCTTCAGGGTTTGCAGAAAGCACCGCAAATCTTGCATCCTCTTTCTGTTGCTTTATTTCTTTGATTATTGCAGACAAAAGTGCGTCATCACCGCTGTTTTTATGTCCGTAATAACCTGAAAGAACTACATCAAAATAATCCTTGCCGTAACTTATAAGATTGTTATATGTGTTTAAAACTTTATTTTTAAGATTTTCCTGCGAATATTTCTTACATGCCTTTTCCTGAATTTCTTCGAGCAACAGTTTCTTAGCACCGTTATCCATTAAAATTACAGATTTAAGCTCACTTAAAAGTCTTGTTCTTGAAAAGCTCACTTTGTTGTCAGACATAAAATTAAGGTTCATAAGTCTCTCATAGTTTTCGTTGTCTGCAATACCCTCATAACCCTTACTGTCTGCAACAATTACAGGTTTTTTGTATTTTGATGCGTAGATTGCTCCTCTTGAAGAACCTACATATATATCAGACAGGGCAACTAAAGCGTCAAGCTCGTAAAAGTCACCTATTAATTTTATGAATTTCTCCCCTGCTCTTGCATTCTGGGTTGATGCTTTTGCATTTAATGCGTCAAAATCATTGCCCTTGCCTGCAATTACTATTTCAATGTCAGGGTCAGCAGTTCTAAGCTCAACTGCACATTCAATAAGTGCATGAGCAATAATTGAATTCTTTTCATCAAGATTTGAATAATGGAGAATTCTTTTCTTTTTAAGGTCAAGACCTGCTGCATCCATAACAGACTTAAGCTCTGAATAAACAGGAACTTCATCAGGCATAGCATCACAAATTTCAATTATATCCTGATTAACTGTGCCAAGTGCCTCAAGGTTCTTTGTTATCTGTGTTCCGAAAGAGAAAATTCTCGCACCAAAGATACTTCTTGATACATTTTCAGGGGCATCAAAAACAGTGCTTACAAGCTTTGTTTTTGTGAGCTTGCAGGCAAGTGACACCATTTTGATTGTATCAAGGTCAAAGCAATGCACAATATCAACCTTATGGCTTTTTATTATATTAATTATCTTAAACACGGACATATCCTTGCTCTTTGAAAAAGGAACATCAATATGCACAATATCAGCAAGAGAAAGCTTTCTTTCAAGCATACCGCCCTCTGAGGCTATAACTATCTCCGCATTTTCCTGCTTAAGGCTTATTGCAAGCTCCACCATATGAAGCTGATTTACACCCATATTAAGATTTTCAATCACATAAAGAAGTTTCATAAATTTTCTCCATTTTGTTACTTGATTTCTGTTGCAACAAAGTTATACTTTGGTAATAATCCAGATAAATCTTCAAGCCATATTACCTTAACTTTTTCCGCCTTTGCATTGGCTTCAAAGGTTATATAAAGATTTTCACTTGCGTCTACAATTCGTCTGTCTATTACTCTTTCATTAGCATCATAGATATTCACTATAATTTTACCAGAGATTTCCGAATCACAAAGCAGAATATCAGTTTTTATTTTGCCACTTGGTAATTTTGCAACTTCAACGCTTATAGGTTCGTTGTAAAACACAAAATCCGAAAAATTTGTTAAAATAAAAGTCATATACGCTTTTTCATCTACATAAGTAATTTTAGGGTATATAGTTTCCTTGGTTCCGTCATTATGGAGATGTAAAATTCTCATTCTTTCAGGAATAACTCCTGAGGGTGTTGGCATTGTAATTGTAACCGGTATTTTAAGATCCTGATTATTCTCAACACCTTCCATACTGATGTTTACTTCTACAGAATTCTTGTAAAAGCTGCTATCTGTCGAAAGTTCATTTGAA
>JAGARF010000033.1 GCA_017622395.1 Clostridia bacterium
AATATTTCCCGTTCATTAATTTAATGTGTTTGTCAAGAATTATTCCGTATTCAGATAGTATCATTTGCGGTGCGTCGAAATCGCCGCACCCTACGATTTTGCCCAACAACTGCTTTCTGCCTTTAACGCATACTGTAAGGAAATACATTCCCGGTGTGCTGTAATCATATCCTTTTAATCTTGGGGGTTTTCGTTTTGGTAAATCCATTAAAGATTATAACCAAGGTTGAATGCTTTCATATTAACCTCAAGGAACTTTTCAGGAACTGTTGCCTTTAATGCTTCAACCCATTTTTCGTATGGAATATCTGTTGACTTTGCCATAACGCCGATTAAAACAACATTAACCGCCTTTGGATTTCCTGCCTCTATTGCCAAAGAAAGAGCATCAACAGCAGTAACATCAATGTTTTCCTTGAGTTTTTCGATTATGTTTTCAGGATATTTTGCCACACCTGTTATAACAGGCATCGGGTCTATCTCCTGAGTGTTTACTATCATTTTTCCGCCTTTTTTAAGATAAGGCATAGCTCTGTATGCTTCAAGCTTTTCAAAGGCAAGGATAATATCTGCCTGACCTTTGTCAATAACAGGAGAGAAAACCTCTTCGCCGTATTTAACATAGGTTACAACGCTGCCGCCTCTCTGGCTCATTCCGTGTACCTCTGAAACCTTAACATCAAAGCCTTCGCCAATTACGGTGTTGCCAAGAATTCTGCTGGCAAGGAGAGTTCCCTGACCGCCAACACCGACAATCATAATATTAGTAGTCATAATTATTTCCTTTCTATCAATGAATTGACAGCTTTGCTGTCATGAATTTTCGCTATCGCTCAATGAATTGAGCAAAAGCTCATGAATTGCAAGCAAGCTTGCATTGATGTCAAAAATCGCAAAGCGATTTTATTTAATTCAAATGCAAAGCATTTGTTCCTTAATGAACCTGAAAGGTTCAATTCATGCCGCAGGCAATTCACGGCACAGCCAATTCACGCCCGAAGGGCAATTCATTCATTAGTCTTCCTTTTTAATTGCACCGAATGGGCAAAGATTTACACAAAGTCCGCAACCGTTACACTGAGTTGTATCAATTTTAACATTTTCACCGTCAAAGGAAATTGCAGGACAGCCAAGCTTTAAGCACATTTTACACTTTTTGCAGTCCTCTGTAATTTTGCAATGACCTGTGTATTTAACAGTTTTAAGAAGTGCACAAGGACGCTGAGCAATAATAACTGATGGCTCGTCTCTTTCAACCTCTTCTTTAACCACCTTTTCAAAGTTCTTTAAATCAAAGGGGTCTGCAACAACAACATGCTCAACACCGATTGATTTGCAAAGTGCGATTAAATTAACCTGTTTTGTAGGCTCTTTTCTGATTGTATAGCCTGTTGTTGGGTTATCCTGATGACCTGTCATACCTGTGATAGAGTTATCAAGAATAATAACTGTATTTGAGCCTTTGTTGTAAACTATATCAACAAGACCTGTAATACCTGAATGCATAAAGGTTGAGTCACCGATAACAGAAACAAGCTTTTTGTTAAACTCCTTGCCTCTTGCTTTTGCCATACCCATTGCGGCACTTACAGATGCACCCATACAGATTGTTGTATCAACACTTGCAAGAGGAGCAACTGCACCGAGAGTATAGCAACCGATATCTCCTGATACCACAAGTCCAAGCTTTTTAAGTACATAGAATGTTCCTCTGTGAGGACAGCCTGCACACATAACAGGAGGTCTTGCAGGAACTTCTTCTTTGATTTCTGCGCTGAAAGGTGCATCTTCCCCGAGAACAGCCTTTTTAATCATTGCTGTATTGTACTCGCCAAGAAGTGTGAACACCTCTTTGCCCACTACTTCAACACCAAGCTTTTTGCAATGGTCCTCAATAACAGGGTCAAGCTCTTCAATAACAAAAACCTTATCAAATTTTTCTGCAAAGTCTTTGATTTTCTTTTCAGGCATCGGATATGCCATACCAAGCTTTAAGTAGCTTACCTTATCGCCAAGTGCCTCTTTTGCGTACATATATGTAATACCGCTTGTGATAACACCGATTTTTGTGTCATTTAATTCAACCTTGTTTAAATCAGTTTCTTCAGCAAAAGCTGTGAGAGCCTTAATTCTCTCCTCAACTACAATATGTCTTTTAATCGCCATTGCAGGCATCATAACGAGTTTTGGAATGTTCTTCTCATAGTCTTTAAGAGGAACATTTTCCCGGCTGCCGATTTCAACAAGGCTCTGTGAGTGAGAAACTCTTGTTGAAAGTCTTAAAAATACAGGAGTGTCAAATTCCTCTGAAAGCTTATAAGCCATTTTTGTGAACTCTTTGCACTCTGATGAGTCAGATGGTTCAAGCATCATAATTTTAGATGCCTTTGCGTAATGTCTTGAGTCCTGCTCGTTCTGTGATGAATGCATACCGGGGTCGTCTGCAACGCAGAAAACAAGTCCTCCGTTAACACCTGTGTAGCTGACAGTAAAAACAGGGTCTGCCATAACATTAAGACCAACATGCTTCATACAGCTCATTGCTCTTGCACCGCCGATTGACGCACCGATTGCAACTTCAGCCGCAACCTTTTCGTTTGGTGACCATTCAGCATAGATTTCGTCATATTTTACGATGTTTTCGGTAATTTCTGTGCTGGGAGTTCCGGGGTATGATGCAACAACTGTTACACCTGCTTCATAAGCACCCTGAGCAACCGCAGCATTACCAAGCATAAGTTTTTTCATAATTTTGCCTTTCCTCATTATAATAATTAGTTTATTTTACAATAAATCGTCATTTTTTGCAATACTTACTTTTTCTGTCCCTCTATAAAGGCATCGGTATCATAGTTAAAAGCATAGTTAAGCTTGCTTTCAGGCTCAAGAAGATATACACTTTCTGAATTGGACACCTTGACATAATATGCTTTTTCAATCGGGTTGTAATCGCCAATTAAAATTTCATAATCTCCCTTTGTTGTTTCTACCTTTACAACAACATTTGCAGGGTCTAAGCCATATGCTTTCAAATCATCATAGGTTTTAATTTCTTTAATAGCTCTTATAGCAGAGATTGAATTAAAGATATCATTTTTAAAAGCATCTTTTAAATAAACATCTTCGCATTTCCAGAGGTTGTTTTCTTTTGTTATAACAGCCTCTCTTGAATAAAAGGTCTTAAAGGTTATTTTATTTACCTCTGTTTCTGCAATTTCAAGAACTACCTGATTTTTATTTGTGTTTATATCTGCGTTTAAAAAGTAAAGTGTTCCTGCAAGGGCTAATACCACAACTGCAAGCAGTATTATTTTAACTTTTTTGCTCATTTTCTTCTTCTCCTTACAAGTACAATTATACCAATTATTATAAATATAATCGGAATTACTGCTATAAAGGTTATTGTAAGCAGGGTTGCAACAGTTGACGGAATTTTAAGTTTATCCCCTGTAAGTCTTTTTGGGAGAAGATTTATTCCTGTTTCGTTATCAGCCGCCCATGAAAGACAGTTGATAAAGAAATTGAAGTTTGCACCTGAGGACATTTCGTTATACTCTGCATTAAAGGCATAAGAAGATGTTACCCAAACAAGTGACGCTCCGCCGATTTCAGCTGTTGCGGCGATTGAGAAAGGTCCGTCTTTGTCGCCGTCTTCCTTTTCCATTGACTGCATTTTGTCAAGGTCAGGCTTTAAATATGCTTTGTCGGAGGTTGAAAGAACCTCGTTAACCTGAACCCCTTCTTCAAGGCTTGCTTTTTGCATAATTCCCTGAGTTATAGGCATTACAAGGTCATAGCCTGCCACAAGGAGAGGAATTGTAATTTCGTGCTCCATAATCTGAGGAAGCAGATAATGCCTGTAATTACTGAGACAGTAATTAGGATTTCCCTCGAAAATTACCCCTGTTGCCTGTTTAAGACCGAAAAGCTCGGTGTATTTGCTTAAATTAGGCAAATCCTTTTTAATATAGTCTGTAACAAGGAACACATCGCCCTTGTTGTATGCAAAATTTGCAAGCTTTGCAAATTCTTCGTCTGTAAGGTCTGTTCCGGGGCTGTAGATAATAAGTGCCGCCGCATCTTCGGGAACTGTTTCAACTGTATTTAAGTTAAGGTCTTTTAAGGTGTAGCCCTGATTTGCAATCTGCTCCTGAAGATTTGGGTCTAACATAGACTCGCCGTGTCCCTGAAGGGTATACACAACACACTCAGAATTTGAGGAAAGCAAGGAAATCGCTCCTGTTATTTCACCCTCACCGTTAAATACAGACGCACCTGTTGTATAGTCTCTTGTGTAAATTTTTTCCCAGCTTATATATCTGCTTTTGTCACCGTAAAGGATTATAAGGCTGTTTGATGTAATCTGCTCGTTAGTGTACTGTGATGCAAAGGTGGGATGCATAACAGGGTCTACAGTTTCAACCTTTATTCTTGAAGACTCTGCCTTGTAGCAATCAAGCAGTTTTGTTATATATTCATCTTCACCGCCGGGAGTTGCTATAAGCTTGATGTCAACATTTTCTTCAAGGTCTGCAAGCAAATCTTTTGTTTGCTGTGAAAGAGTAAACATACCTGTATTGGTTGTGTCAAGCTTTGTATAATTTGCAGGCAAAAGCTCAAAAATTGCAACAACAATTACCGCAATAGCTATAACGATAACAGAGGCTATAATACTGTATGAGCCTGATTTTACTGTCTTTTTCATCAGCTCCACCTCCTTTTTTCCATTGACTGCACCGTAAGAAAAACAAATACAGCCGAAACCGCCACAAGATATATTACTGAAGAAATATCAAATATACCCTGTGTGAAAATATTAAATCTCTCAAAAAGAGAAAGTTTTTCAATGATTGCAGGGAAAAGTCCCTCAAGCTTTTCAGGAAAGGCATAGTAAACAAAAAACAATATACCCTCGCCGATTATTGCAACCGATGCAGAAAGGGAAAATTCCTTTGTTAAAACATAAACTATAACAACAAGTGCAAGAACCATTATTGCAAGGGCAATAAGTGATGCCGCTGCAGTTGATGAAAGGTAGTATGCAAAGCTTGTTATAAAGTAGTTAATTAATACTATTAAAAAAGCAATACCTGCTGAAAGTGCCTGATTCTCTGTAAGTGAAGATGCGAAAAGTCCCATTGATATAAGTCCTGCTCCAAGAAGGAAAAATCCAACAAGGGCACTGTATGCAGAAAGGAAGTTAACCTTTCCGAATAAAGACAAAACTAAAGGATAAAGTCCCATAACAAGCACAGGAACAGCTAAAACTGTAAGCATTGCAAGGTATTTTGACACAACCACCTTTGTCATAGACACAGGCAGAGAATAAAGAAGGGTGTCTGTTCTTTGCTTTCTTTCTTCAGAGATTACCCTCATTGTCAAAACAGGGATTATTATAATAAAAATAAAGCTCATATTTGAAAGTACATATTCAAAATTCGCATAAGCGGAATTGATATTAACCGCCATTGTATATATTCCTGCAAAAAGGAGCATAAAGGCACAGAACATATAACCTGTTACAGAGCAAAAATAAGATTTAAGCTCTCTTTTATAAATTGCTGTCATTATTATCCTCCTTTTCTGTCATTTCAACAAAGATATTTTCAAGGTCTGCCTTAATTCTGCACATAGAAATTATTGGCTTTTGCACAGAGGCAAACTTATTGAAGATTTTTTCCATAACTTCTTTTTCGTCACCCTCTGTCAGAACGGAAACCTTTACATAGCCGTTTTCTTCTTCAATAAAGGAAACCTCAAATTCCCCTAAAAGCTCTTTAATCTGTTCAAAGCTTGCTTTTGCCTCAAGCTTTATTTCAAGTCTGCCCTTTAAAGTGCTTTCAAGGCTTTCAATACTGTCGCAGGCAATGATTTTGCCCTTGTTTATAATGATAACATCGTCGCAAACAGCCCTTATTTCAGACAAAATATGACTGCTTAAAATAACGGTATGGTCTTTTGCAAGACTTTTTATTAAATCTCTTATTTCTATAATCTGTATAGGGTCAAGACCAACTGTAGGCTCGTCTAAGATTATAATTTCAGGCTCTGAAACTATTGCCTGAGCAATTCCCACTCTCTGTCTGTAGCCTTTGGAAAGATTTTTAATAAGCCTGTCCTTCATTTCAATAAGACCTGTTGCCTCAATTGCCTTTAAAACAGCCTTTTTTCTTTGTGACCTTTTAACACCCTTTGCACCTGCCGCAAAAAGGAGGTATTCATAAGGGGTCATATCTGTGTAAAGAGGCGGTATTTCAGGCAGATAGCCAATACATTTTTTTGCCTTTTCAGGCTCTTCAAAAATATCAAAGCCATTAATTAAAATCTGTCCTGATGTAATTGAAAGACAGCCTGTAATCATATTCATAGTAGTTGATTTTCCCGCACCGTTAGGACCTAAAAAGCCGTAAATTTTTCCGTCCTCTACGGTAAAGCTGATGTTGTCAACCGCCGTATGATTTCCGTAAACACGGGTTAGATTTTTAACTTCAATCATTTTCTTTTCCTTTCATAGTATCAAGTTCTTTTTTTAGTCTTGAAACGGGAAGTCCCACCACATTAAAGTAGTCCCCGTCTATTTTCTCTATCAAAAGACAGCCCTTTCCCTGTATGCCGTAGCTGCCTGCCTTGTCCATAGGCTCTCCTGTTTTTATATATTCTTTAATTTCGTTATCTGTCAGGGGATAAAAATACACCTTTGTTTCAACAGAAAAGGTTTTAATTTCCTCTCCCTTTATAAGAGTAACCCCTGTATAAACCTTGTGTTCTTTTCCCGAAAGGGTTTTAAGCATTAAAAATGCATCTTCTTCATCTTTCGGTTTGCCTAAGATTTTACCGTCTATGGCAACAACTGTATCTGCACCGATAACAATATCTTTTTCATTTTTAAAGGGCATAGCCTTAATACAGCTTAAATATTCAACCACCTTATCAGGAGAAAGACTTTCATCATAGCTTTCGTCAACCTCAGCAGATGCAATTTCAAATTCTTCTTCCATATATTCCATAAGCTCTCTGCGCCTTGGAGATTTAGATGCTAAAATCAACAAAATCAAAGCCCCCTTCAATATACAATTTTACCACCAATGCTTAGAAATTGCAATGGTTTAATTGACTATTTGCCGATAATATGTTATAATTTCACAAAATAAACACAAAGAAGAGGGTAATATGAATATTGAAAAAATAGACAGTAATATGGCAATACCAAAACTTACAAATGAAGATGCTTATAATTTTTATCCTGCACACCTTCCGCCCTTTAAGGTTTACGGAATGTCTAAGCAAAAAGACGGACTGTACCGCAGAATGCCTCACGAAGTAGCAGAAACCGTTAACAACGGTGTAAAAGCAACCTGTCAGCACACATCGGGAGGAAGATTTGTATTCAGAACCAATGCAGACAAGCTTGCATTAAAGGTAACGATGCCTTTGGGAATTTCAGTAGGCCCAACCTGCACACCTGTGGCAACAGTAGGTATGGATATTTATAAAAGAGAAGGTAATAAACAAATATTTTTATCATCCTTTATGCCTCCTGTTGATGCAAAGCCTGAGGGTTGGACAGCAGAGGCAAACATATGGGGAAAAGAGGATAAAGAAATTATTATATATACCTCTTATTACGGCTGTCTTGAAGAAATGTATATCGGCATACCAAAAGACTGTTATATAGAAGAAGGCGGAACATACACCTATGAAAAACCTATTGTTTTCTACGGTTCTTCCATTACTCACGGTGTCGCAGCCGACAGAGCCGCACTTACATATCCCAATATAATTTCAAGACATTTTGATACAAACATCATAAATCACGGCTACACAGGGAACGCAAAAGGCGAAGAAACAATGGCAAGGTATTTAGCAACCCTTGATATGAGCATTTTTGTTTATGACTACGACTTTAACGCTCCCACACCTGAATATTTAAGAGAAACCCACGAGCCTTTTTATAAAATAGTGAGAGAGGCACATCCTGATATCCCAATCATTATGATGTCAAGACCTCAATGGCACGAAATCGGTGATGAGGTAGCAGAAGAAAGATTTGAAATAATAAACACAACTTATAAAAACGCAAAGCTTAGAGGAGAAAATGTGTATATTGTAGACGGCAGACATTTTTATGACCAATTCGGATACGAAAACTGCTGTATGGATACTTCACACCCAAACACCTTAGGCTTTTACGCAATGGCACAGAAAGTTATTGAACTAATCGAAAAAGAAAAGCTTCTATAATGAAAAACCTTTAAATTCGGGAATAGATTTTAATAACTCCGCCCGTAGCAAATAGTAATATGTAAGGAGCGGAGTTATTAAAAA
>JAGARF010000034.1 GCA_017622395.1 Clostridia bacterium
AATTTTAACAAGCATAGCACGGCTTGATGAGGATATAATCAAGCCTGTTTTTCAGGAGGCAGACAACGAGGGTGTTCGGCTTAATCTTTCTTTCGGCAGTAATTATTCCCTTAACGGAAGCTTTGCAGACGGCAAAAGACTTGCAGTTAACCTTGAACATATAAAACCTGCACTAACAAGCTACGGCATATATACAGACGAGGGTACATATAAAGAAAAAGACGCCCCCTCAATTACTCCATACACATCTTTAATTGCAATGGATATAGAAAACGACGGCATTTTTGAGCTTTTAGGAACACAGGTTATTAAAACAAAGGATTCAAGTCTGCCTCTTTGCAACCTGATTTCAGTACACAAATATAATAACGGCTTTAAACTGACAGATATTAAATATACAAGATAAAAAGCATCCTTTACAAGGGAATAGGAAAAATGCTTCAGAATGGGCAAACTGAACCCGACGGCGTATGTGTATACGCCGAGAGGTGAAGTTTGTTCATAGCAAAAAGGCTATAAATCAAAGAAAAATCTCACAATTGTGAGATTTTTCTTTGTTTAGTTGTAAAATTTATTGATTAGCAGTCTCTATAATATTTATATTTTACTGCCTTTTTGCGTTCTGGAGTATTTTAACATTCCCTTATCTCTGTAATCGTTGCCATTATGCCTCTCTTTGGTCCAAGGCCTCTGTGTGAATAAAGATGTTCTTTATTACAACAGGTGCAAAGGTCGGAAATAATTATATTTTTAAGCCCCTCTTTTTCAAGAATATGTTTGTTTATAAGAGGTAAATCAAGATAAAATTTGTTGTTTTCTTCAATTATGGCATCTTTAAAATCAAACTTACTTAAAAACTGCAGATACAAATCCTCCGAAACCTCGTAGCAAGCTCTGCAAATACCCGGTCCTATAAGACAGATTGCGTCTTCTGTACCAAAAAGCTCTTTCATTTTTTTATAGGTAAGGCTTGCTAAATTATCAAATGTTCCTCTCCATCCGCAATGAGCAGAGCCTACAGCCTTATTTTTAACATCAACAATTGTAACAGGGATACAATCTGCACTGTGAACTGCTATGGGCAAATTTTTTTCGCTTGTGACTATGGCATCAATGCTGTCATAATCTCTTTCTTTATAAACACCCTTGCCTGCATCTTTTAAGGAGGCAACCATTATATTTGTGCCGTGAGTTTGCTTTGTGGTAACAATATTTTCTACGGTAAAGCCTGCTGCCTTTGAGAAAATTTCATAGTTTTTCACTATGTTTTCCATACTGTCCCCTGTGCTTGTGCCAAGGTTTAAAGTGCCAAGCTCTTTACCCTTTGTTACTCCCCCAAGTCTTGTTGATACCGCCATATTAACAAAATCTATATTATCAAGTGCCTTAAATTTCAAATAAATGACACCTTCTTTTTCAATTATGTGCATATTATTGGATATAATCATATAACTCCTCACTTTTTAATTGAAAATTGAAAGTTGAAAATGGATAATGAAGGTCAAAAATCGCAAAGCAATTTTATTTAATCAAACGCAGAGCGTTTGCACCTTAATTTTCAATTCTCCATTTTCCATTATCAATTATTTTTTCTGCACAATTGATGCCGTCTATTGCGGAGGACATAATTCCTCCCGCATATCCTGCACCTTCGCCGATAGGATAAAGCCCTTTTATGTTTGACTGAAAGCTTTCATCTCTTAAAATTCTAAGAGGTGCAGAGCTTCTTGTTTCAACACCTGTTAAAACCGCATCACCTATGTTAAAGCCTTTCATTTTCCTGTCAAATTCTACTATTGCAAATTTCAGCATTTCGATTACAAAGTCAGGTAAAACATCTTTTAATGATGTGTATTTAACTCCAGGAAGATAAGAGGGCTTAACATTTCCTGACTTTGTGCTTTCCCTGTCCTCTAAAAAGTCTTTAACAAGCTGAACAGGGGCAAAATAGTTTTCTCCCCCTTTTATATATGCTTTTCTTTCAAGGTCTTCCTGAAATTTTATGGCATCTAAAACACCGCCCTTTATATCCTCAGGCAGTACGGACACTAAAAATGCCGCATTTGAGTTTTCTTTATCACGGGCAAAATAGCTCATTCCGTTTGTAACAACCTGCCCCTCTCCTGATGCTCCGCAAACTACCACACCGCCAGGACACATACAAAAGGTGTATGCACCTCTGTCCTGACTGTGACAGGAAAGCTTGTAATCTGCCGCAGGAAGGGTTTCTGCAAATTCTTCTGATTTATATTGAAGTAAATTTATATATTCCCTTTTATGCTCAATTCTTACACCCACAGAAAAGGGCTTTTTCTCCATATTTACGCCTTTTTCATATAGCATTTTATAGGTATCTCTTGAGCTGTGTCCTGTTGCAAGAACAAGTCTGTCACACTCAATTTCACCTTTATCTGTTACTGCTTTAACAACTTTTCCGTCTTTTATAATTATATCCTTTAAGGTTGTTTCAAAAAGGAATGTTCCTCCGAGGGAAATAATTTCTTCCCTTATATTTTTAACAGTCTTATACAAATAATCCGTTCCAATATGAGGCTTTGATGAATATTTTATTTCATCAGGTGCACCGTGCTTAACAAATTCCTCGTTAATAA
>JAGARF010000001.1 GCA_017622395.1 Clostridia bacterium
AAATCCCTTTGCAGAGAAATTTCTTTCATATTCTGTCTGAATATTGCCTTCATTGTATTCACTATTGTGCAAATCAAAGGTGAGTTGGTCAACCTTTGCACCGTAAAGCTCAAACTCTTCCAATGAAAAATCAAAAAGCGGTCTGTTGTCTGTTTTAAATTCAACATAGCCCTCAGGCTTTAAGATTTTATTATATATAGCAAGGAAGGTTCTGTATGTAAGACGCCTTTTTGCCTGCTTTGCTTTCTTCCAGGGGTCTGAAAAATTAAGATAAATTGTATCAATCTCATTTTCTTCAAAAACCTCAAGAAGATTTGCCGCATCTGCCCACATAAATCTTACATTCTTAATTTCTGCCCTCTGTACCTTTTCCATTGCAAGGATAATAACATCCATACACTTTTCTATAGCAATAAAGTTTACATCAGGCTCTCTTTGTGCAAGGGCAGTTATAAAATCACCCTTACCGCAGCCTATTTCAAGACGGATTTTGTTTTCGTTTCCGAAAACCTCATTCCATTTGCCCTTGTTTAATTCAGGCTGAGCTATATGCAGATGACTGCACGCCTGAAAGCGTGAGTCTCTGTTTTTCTTTTTTCTCATTCTCATAAGCTTTTGCTCCTGTTTTTGGCACGAAGTCCGTTATCAAGAATTTTCTTTCTTATTCTTATGTTTTCAGGTGTTACCTCAATAAGCTCGTCGGCTGCTATAAATTCAATAGCCTCTTCAAGGCTCATATTTTTTGGCGGAATAAGACGAAGAGCATCGTCTGCACCTGATGAACGAGTGTTTGTTAAGTGTTTTTTCTTACATACATTAACATTTATATCGTCTGCCTTTGGTGATTCACCCACAACCATTCCCTCGTAAACAGGAACGCCTGCACCGATAAAGCGTGTTCCTCTTTCCTGAGCATTGTAAAGACCGTAGGTAACTGCCTCTCCTGACTCAAACGCAACAAGTGAACCTGTTGAGCGGGACGGAATATCGCCTTTGTATGGCTTGTAGCTGTCAAAGACAGTGTTCATAATACCTTCGCCCTTGGTGTCTGTTAAAAACTCATTTTTATAACCAAACAAGCCTCTTGACGGAATTAAAAATTCAAGTCTTGTTCTTGTTCCTTTAGGTTCCATTGAAACAAGCTCTGATTTTCTTGTTCCAAGCTTACCCATTACCGCTCCCACAGCATCATCGGGAACATCAATAACAACCTTTTCAATAGGCTCGCATTTTACGCCGTCTATTTCTTTATATAATACCTTTGGTGTTGAAACAGAGAATTCATAACCCTCTCTTCTCATTGTTTCGATTAATATTGAAAGGTGCATTTCGCCTCTTCCGCAAACTGCAAAGCTGTCTGTTGTGTCACCCTCTTCAACTCTTAAAGATACATCTTTTAAAAGCTCCCTGAAAAGTCTGTCCCTTAACTGTCTTGAAGTAACAAACTTACCTTCTCTGCCTGCAAACGGACTGTCGTTAACTGCAAAAGTCATTTCAACAGTAGGCTCGCTGATTTTTACAAAAGGAAGGGGTTCAACATTACTTGCATCGCAAAGAGTGTTTCCGATTGTAATATCACCCACACCTGAGAAACAAACAATATCCCCAACACTTGCAGATGCTACAGGGTTTCTTGTTAATCCCTCTATCTGATACAGATTTACAACCTTGCTTTTGTATGGCTGTGTCTGATTATGGTAGTCGCATATCATTACTTCCTGATTTTGCTTGATTGTACCTCTTTCAACTCTGCCGATACCTATTCTGCCCACATATTCGTTGTAGTCAATTGACGAAACAAGCACCTGCATATCTCCTTCCATATCACCCTCAGGTGCAGGAATCTGGTCTAATATCTTTTCAAAGAGAGGAACAAGGTTTTCTCCCTTAACATCAGGTGAGTAGCTTGCTGTACCATCTCTGCCCGAACAGAAAAGAACAGGACTGTCAAGCTGTTCGTCTGTTGCATCAAGCTCTAACAAAAGTTCTAAAACCTCGTTTTCAACCTCGTCAAGTCTTGCATCAAGCTTGTCTATTTTATTGATTGCGACTATAAGCTTGTGACCAAGCTCCAATGCCTTCTGAAGAACAAATCTTGTCTGTGGCATAGGACCTTCAGCGGCATCAACCAAAAGTATAACACCGTCTACCATTTTAAGTACACGCTCAACCTCACCGCCAAAATCTGCATGGCCTGGAGTGTCTACAACATTGATTTTTACATCTTTATAGTAAACAGAGGTGTTTTTAGCAAGGATTGTTATTCCTCTTTCTCTTTCAAGGTCGTTTGAGTCCATAACTCTGTCCTCAACAACCTGATTTTCCCTGAATGTTCCGCCCTGCTTTAACATTTCGTCTACAAGGGTTGTTTTACCGTGGTCAACATGGGCAATAATTGCTATGTTTCTCAAATCTTCTCTTACCATTTATTTTCTTCCTTCCATCTGTCAATTTCCTCTAAAGCTCTCATTGAAATTGCCGTATTTTTCTCTTTTTTACCTTTTACTCTGTATTCAAGAGGGTCAATTATTCCAAAATTTATATTCATAGGCTGAAAGTTTACAACCGTTTCATCAGACACATATCTTGAAAGAGCACCCATCGCTGTTTTCCTTGAAAAAACATCACATTTGCCTTTTTCAATTATCTGTGAAAGATAAATTCCCACTGCAAGACCCGATGCAGCAGATTCAACATAACCCTCAACCCCTGTAATCTGTCCTGCAAAGAAAATGTTTGGGTTTTTCTTTAGTCTGTAGCTGTTATCAAGAAGCTTTGGTGAATTTAAAAATGTATTTCTGTGCATAACGCCGTATCTTGCATACTCTGCATTTTTAAGAGCAGGAATAAGACCAAACACTCTTTTCTGCTCATTAAATTTCAAATGTGTCTGAAAGCCCACGATGTTATACAGAGTTTTTTCTTTGTTGTCCTGACGAAGCTGAACAACTGCATAGTGTTCCTTGTCACTTCTCGGGTCTTTTAAGCCAACAGGCTTTAAAGGACCGAATAAAAGAGTTTTTTCGCCTCTTTTTGCCATAACCTCAACAGGCATACACCCCTCAAAAACCTTGTGGTTTTCAAATTCCTTAAGCTGGGCACACTCTGCATTTATAAGTTCATTGTAAAACACATCGTATTCTTCCTTTGACATAGGGCAGTTTATATAATCCGCCTCGCCTTTATCGTATCTTGATGCCATAAAAGCACTGTCAAAGTCTACACTTTCATAGGTTACAACAGGAGCCGCCGCGTCAAAAAAATGGAGATAATCCTCGCCGATTAATTTCCTTATTTCCTCTGAAAGCTTGTCCGAGGTTAATGGCCCTGTTGCAATAACAGTGTAGCCATCCTCAGGAATTTTATCTACTTCGCCGTAAATGATTTCTATATTTTCGTTTTCTTTTATTTTATCTGTTATATACTGTGAAAACTTTTCTCTGTCAACGGCAAGTGCTCCGCCTGCAGGTACTTTGTGGGTATCTGCAGACTCACATACAACTGAGCCAAGCCTTCTCATTTCTTCTTTTAAAAGTCCCGGAGCATTTTCAAATCCCGCTCCCCTTAAAGAGTTTGAGCAAACAAGCTCTGCAAAGGTTGAAAGCTTATGTGCAGGCGAATATTTTTCAGGCTTCATCTCATAAAGCTTAACCTTTATTCCCTTTTTCGCAAGTGCTAAAGCACATTCACAGCCTGCAAGCCCTGCACCTATAACCGTTACTGTCACTTTTTAGTTGCTCCTCTCTCATAGTCGCAGTCTTTATTTGTGCATTTTATTTTCTTAGGTCCTCTGAAGCTTCCTTTTTCAAGTATGCTGCCGCACTTAGGACATTTTTCCTTCTGCGGTTCGCCCCAGAGCATAAAGTCACAGGTCGGATTATTTTCACAACCGTAATATTTTTTGCCCTTCTGTGATTTCTTTTCAAGTATCATACCGCCGCATTTAGGGCAGTTAACGCCTGTTTCTTTTGCGATTGTTTTTGTGTTTCTGCAGGCAGGGAAGCCGGGGCAAGCTAAGAATTTTCCAAATCTGCCCTGTTTTATAACCATCTTTCTTCCGCATTTTTCACAAACAACATCTGATTCTTCATCTTCAATCGTAACTTTTTCCATACCATTTTCTGCAGCTTTAAGACTTTCCTCAAAACCTTTGTAGAACTCTGCCATAATATCTGTCCAGCTTCTGCCCTCTTCAACAGAGTCAAGGTCGTTTTCCATTTTTGCAGTAAAGTCAATATCAACAATTTCTTCAAAATGCTTAACCATTTTTTCGTTGACAATTTTGCCAAGGTCTGTTGGCTTTAAGCTTTTCTGTTCTTTTATAACATAGCCTCTGTCAAGTATTGTTGAAAGAGTCGGAGCATAGGTACTTGGTCTGCCCACACCGTTTTCTTCCATCGCTTTGATTAAAGATGCTTCTGTGTATCTTGATGGAGGTGCTGTGAAATTTTGCTTTGGCTCAATTTCTTTAACCTCAAGTGTTTCGCCCTCAATAAGTTCAGGGAGCTTGCTTTCCTTGTCCTTTGCCTCGTCTGTACCCTCTTCGTATATTTTTGTAAAGCCTGCAAACTTAATTCTTGAACCACTCGCCTTAAACACATATCCGCCTGCATCTATAACTGCATTTGATGTGTCGTAAACCGCACTTGTCATCTGGCTTGCAACAAATCTTTCCCAGATAAGCTTATAAAGCTTATACTGTTCAGGCTTTAATGAGTCCTTAACAATTGCAGGGGTTAAGAAAACATCTGTAGGTCTTATTGCCTCGTGAGCATCCTGTGCATTCTTTTTTGTTTTATACTGAGGCATATATGACGGAATATATTCCTTATCAAAATTCTGAGTAAGATATGCCTTTGCAGCAACTCCTGCCTCATGGGAAATACGAAGTGAGTCTGTTCTCATATATGTTATAAGACCAACACTTCCGTGACCTTTGATTTCAACACCCTCGTAAAGTCCCTGTGCAACAGACATTGTTCTTTTTGTAACAAAGCCAAGCTTTCTTGATGCCTCCTGCTGAAGTGTTGAGGTTGTAAAAGGTGCTGCAGGATGTCTTTCCTTTATTGCGTTTTTTACCTCTGAAACAACAAAGTCTGATTTTTCTATTACTTTTAATATATTATCAGCTTCTGCCTCTGATGAAATATCAAGCTTACCCTTTTTATCGCTAAAGAATTTTGCCTCAAATTTCTCCTTACCCTTTTTAAGGCTTGCAGAAATTGTCCAATATTCAACAGGAATAAACTTTTCGATTTCTTCCTCTCTGTCACATATAAGCTTTGTTACAACAGACTGAACTCGTCCTGCACTTAAGCCTTTTTTAACATTTCTCCATAAAAGAGGACTAATCTGGTAACCAACTATTCTGTCGAGCACTCGTCTTGCCTGCTGAGCATCAACAAGGTTTATATCTATTTCTCTTGCAGATTTAAGGCTTTCTTTAACTGCGGTTTTTGTTATCTCGTTAAAGGTTATTCTGTTTTTCGCCTTTTCATCAAGCTCCAAAGAGTTTGCAATATGCCAGCTGATTGCCTCACCTTCACGGTCAGGGTCAGTTGCAAGGTAAACTTTGCTTGCTGTTTTTGCCTCTTTTTTAAGCTTGGTCAAAAGCTCGCCTTTCCCTCTTATTGTGATATATTTTGGTTTGAAGTTGTTTTCAATTTCAACACCAAGCTGACTTTTCGGAAGGTCCACAATGTGGCCCATTGAAGCCATAACCTTATAATCCTTACCTAAATATTTTTTAATTGTGTTTGCCTTGGAGGGTGACTCAACTATTACAAGATACTTAGCCATAAATTACTCCTTTATAATTAATTTGATTTTATCTTCGTCATTTCTTGCAACAACATCCATAAGCTCAAGCTGAAGTATTTCGGTCAAAACTGTTCCTGTGTCAAGACCTGTCATCTGACAGATTTTGTCACAGCTTATGGGCGTATCTTTTATTGCATCTATTATTTTCTTCTGCACATCGCTGAAGAAATATTCCTTCTTTTCTTCCTCAATGAGTGCAATTTCTCTGTATTTTATGCCGTAGTCCTCTATAATATCAACAGGAGATGTAACAAGCGAGGCTCCGTTCTTTAAAAATTCGTTGGTGCTTATATAGTAGCCGTCATCTATAGAGCCGGGTATTGCATAGCAGTTTCTTGAATAATCTGCACAGTTTTTAAATATCATAGAGGTTGCACTGTGCTGACCTGCCTGAACAATAAGTGTGCTTTCCGAAAGTGCGGCAAGTATTTTGTTTCTGAGAGAAAAGTTCCACCTGTATGCCTCTGTGTCAGGCTGAAAAGGCGAAAGCGCAAGTCCGCCTGTTGCCTCTATTTTTTCAATAAGCTTATAGTGTGCCTTTGGATATGGATTTAAAAGTCCGCAGGGAAGCACAGATATAACCTTATCAACAGAGTTGATAACTGTTTCTTCAATACCGTCTGCAAATCCTGTTACAATTCCTATCCCAGCAGCAGATAAAATCTGCGAAAATTTTCTTGCATTTTCTCTGCCCTCAAAATTTGCCTTTCTTGTGCCTGTTATGGTGATTAAAGGCATTTTAAGAAGCTCCTTATTTCCCTTTGCATACAAAATCAAAGGACAAACAGGGCTGTTTTGCAAGTAATCGGGGAAATCCCTTTTGTCTATTATTTCTATGTTGTTAGCTCTGCACTTTTCGATTATACTTTCTGCATGGTTTAAAGATATGTTTTCAAGATTTTGGTGAACAGCTTGGTCATTTCTTCCAAAACTGCATTTTCTTCCCTTGTCCTTATAAACCGCCTCAGCCGTTTTGTATTCATCAAGAAGTCTTTCAATATAGGATGGTGCTTTCGCCACATCTGTAAGCCATATATCATAAATATACTTATCCATTTAACTGTCTTACCGCCTCATAAATGATTATTGAGCCTGCAACACCTGCATTTAAGCTTTCCGCATTGCCCGGCATAGGAATTTTTATATTTTCTGTTCCAATTCTATAAAGGTCAGCCGATATACCATGTGCCTCATTACCTATACAGATAACCGTTTTCTTTTTAAAATCATATTCATAAAGTGATTTTTCCGCCTGAAGACTTCCCGTTAAAATGGTATAGCCCTCATTTTTAAGCTTTTTAAGCTGTGAAAGATATTCATCCTCATAAAAAACATCAATATGAAACATTGAACCCATTGTAGACCTTACAGTTTTTGAATTATAAAGGTCTGCACACTCTTTTGAAAGAATTACTGTTTTCATTCCTGCGGCATCTGCGGTTCTTATGATAGTTCCCACATTGCCCGGGTCTTTCACATTATCAAGATATATGCATATAGGTGAATATATATTTGTCTGCTTTTCCATTCTGCAGAGAGCTACTATTCCCTGAGGTGTTTTAGTATCGCACAGACTTTCCATTATACGCTGAGAAACAAGGTAAAACTTAAAACCCTTAAACTCATTTTCATATTTCTCCGTAAAAAGCAGACAGTCTATTATCTCAGGCTTAAAAGCGATAAGCTCTTTAACGCAATTTTCACCCTCAACAAGATAAAGTCCCTTTTCGTATCTGTCTGATTTGTTTTTCAGCTTTTTAAGTTCCTTTATAAAAGGATTTGCTGTGCTTTCAATTCTATCCACCGATATCACCTCACTAGCTCTGCCACATTACAGCTATTTTATAATAGCTTGTTTTTTTATTCTTGTCAACAATTTTATTTTATATAGTAGGGAAAATATTTTTCTACTATATAAAAAGAACAGGAATTGTTTCCTGTTCTTTTTAGTTTTATCTTTGTATAACATAAGGTTCACAAAGGGACATAATGCTTGATATGTCTTTCCATATAAAGAATTTAACAGTATAGGCATCTGCAAAATTAGTAATTGGAGATTCAAATGTGTTTCTGCCCGTCTTGATCTCAACAGGAACATATTTAACCTCAAGCACTTCCTTGTTTTTTCCATATGTTGCACCAACTAAAATCGCATCAGTTTCTTCTAAACTTGAGATTGTAATTGTTTGTTTCTTATCGTTATACTTCACCTTTGTGTTTGTTGTGGGTGTTCCGCCGAAAATCACATTTCCGCCTGGCAGTCCTGTATCGTTTCCGCCAAACTGTATAAGATCCCAATCAAGATTGCTTCCTGAATATCTTATATCTGTAAGAGCATGGCATCCATCAAATGCAGATGCACCGATA
>JAGARF010000035.1 GCA_017622395.1 Clostridia bacterium
GAGGGGAGGCTTTTTGATTTCGACTTTTTTCGACATTCTTACTATAAGGTATATAAGTTTTTGATGCAAACCTTTGTCACTTAAATTTATATCTCTTTTCTATTTGGTTTCAAACCAGCTGTTGCCTGTTTTCATATCAACCTTAAGAGGAACTGAAAGAGATACCGCATTTTCCATTTCCTCCCTTAAGATTTTTGAAACTGCAGTCTTTTCTTCTTCAAGAGTATCAACGATAAGCTCGTCGTGTACCTGAAGAATTAATTTCGATTTAAGTTTTTCGTTTTTAAGTCTTTCAAAAACCTTTACCATTGCAATTTTTATAATGTCTGCCGCATATCCCTGAATAGGTGCATTCATTGCAACTCTTTCACCAAATGACCGTAAATTATAGTTTGAGGATTTGATTTCAGGAATATATCTTCTTCTTTCCACTGCCGTTTTAACATATCCCGTCTCTTTTGCAAACTCAACTGTTTTGTCAAGATACTCTTTTATTTTGGGGTATGTTTCAAAGTAGCTTTGTATATAGTTTCTTGCCTCTTTAACAGAAACCTTTATATCCTTTGCAAGACTGAATTCTCCTATGCCGTAAACAATGCCAAAGTTAACTGCCTTTGCCCTTGTTCTCATTTCAGGTGTAACCTCTGAAAGAGGTACTTTAAACACCTGAGACGCTGTGATTGCGTGAATATCCTGCTCATTTTTAAAGGCGTCTATCATATTCTCATCCTGTGCAATATGGGCAAGAACACGAAGCTCAATCTGTGAATAGTCGGCATCTGTTAAGACATTTCCATCAGATGCAATAAACATCTTTCTTATTTCCCTGCCAAGCTCAAGACGGACAGGGATGTTCTGAAGGTTTGGCTCTGTGGAGCTTATTCTGCCTGTTGCTGTAACTGTCTGGTTAAAGCTTGAATGAATTTTGCCGTCTGACGGATTAATTGTTGTTTGCAGACCGTCTGCATAGGTTGATTTTAATTTGGCATAGGTTCTGTATTCAATAATAAGACTTGCTATATCATATTTATAAGAAAGCTTTTCAAGAACCTCTGCATTTGTTGAATAACCTCTTTTTGTTTTCTTTTCTGCAGGAAGTCCAAGCTTATCAAAGAGAATTTCACCAAGCTGTTTTGGAGAGTTTATGTTAAATTCCTCTCCTGCCATTTCATATATCATTTTTTCTAAAACAACCAGCTTTGCAGAAAGCATTTTTGAAAACTCAACAAGGCTGTCCTTGTCAACCTTAAAGCCCTCGTTTTCCATTGACGCAAGAACCTTTACCAGAGGAAGCTCTATATCATATAAAAGGCTCTGCTGATTATTTTCTTCTATCTGCTTTAAAAGAGCCTCTTTTAAATCTCTTAAAGCACCTGCAAAGTTGTTGCACTCACCTATTGAGCAAAATCCTGAAAGCATATCTGAAAGTACATAATCAGACCTAGATGGGTCTAAAAGGTATGCAGCAATTTTAGTGTCAAAAATTTCGCCCTCAAAATCAATATCGTAGTTTCTTTTAAGAAAAACTATATCGCTTTTTATATCGTGGGACAGCTTTGAAATTTTCTCATTCTCGAATAGTTCTTTAAATACACCCATATAAGGCATAAAATCAAGAGGACTTAAAAAGTCTTTAACATAAACCTTTCCCTCTTTTTCAAAGGAAATTCTTTTAATTTCATATTCATCCTTATCAATTATATAAGGAAAGCTGTCTTTTACGCTGATATCCGCAGGTGATGTTATGTTTACTGTTTCATAACACACCTTTGCACTTTCCGAAACCTCAATATCAAGCTTTGAAATAATGCTTTTAAGTTCTAAATGATTTAAAATATCAAAAAGCTTATCCTTTTCAGGCTCTTTGACTGCCATATCTTCAAGACTTTCGTTAAGAGGCACTTCCCTGTTTATCTCAGAAAGCTGATAGCTTAAATATGCCATATCCCTGCCCTCTTCAATTTTACGGAGTGTTGCACCTTTAAGGTCTGCTAAATTTTCGTATAAATTATCAAGACTTCTGTATTTTTCAATTAAAGACATTGCAGTTTTCTCACCGATGCCTGCAACTCCCGGAATATTATCGCTTGAGTCACCCATTAAAGCCTTCACCGCAATAAATTCCCTTGGTGTAACATTATATTTTTCTTCAACGGCTTTTGCATCAAAATCAGTAGTTTCAGTATTGCCCATTCTTGTAACAACAAGCTTAATTATTGTATTTTCAGAGGCAAGCTGCAAATCGTCCTTATCTCCTGTTACAATTATACATTTATACCCTGCATCTTCGCAGTTTTTAGAAACAGTTCCTATAATATCGTCTGCTTCATAGCCTGACTTTTCAAGACGCATAACATTCATTGCATCCAAAACATCTTTAAGCGGTTGCATCTGCGATGCAAGTTCTTCAGGCATACCCTTTCTCTGTGCTTTGTAGCCATCATACATTTTGTGTCTGAAGGTCTTGTCCTTAAGGTCAAATGCAACTGCTACCATATCAGGATTTTCTTCTGCCATAAACTTTAAAAAGATATTCAAAAAGCCGTATATACCGTTGGTATATTCGCCCTTTGAGTTAGATAAAAGCCTTATTCCGTAGTAGGCTCTGTTTATTATACTGTTACCGTCAAAAATCAATAATTTTTTCAAAAAAAGC
>JAGARF010000036.1 GCA_017622395.1 Clostridia bacterium
AGATTTTGGTTATCCACCGCTTGTTACACCAACAAGCCAGATTGTTGGTACACAGGCTGTTCTTAATATACTTTCAGGCGAAAGATACAAAATGATTACAAAGGAATCCAAGGGACTTCTTAAAGGTGAATATGGTCAGCTTCCGGGTGAGGTAAATGAAGAAATCAGAAAAAAAGCTATTGGCGATGAACAACCAATAACAGTTAGACCTGCAGATTTACTTGAACCTGAGCTTGAAAAGTACAGAGAAGAAACAAAAGATATAGCAAAGTGTGAAGAAGATGTATTAAGCTATGCACTTTTCCCACAGGTTGCTGAAAAATTCTTCAAAACAAGAGATAGCAAGGTTGAAGAAACTGATAATGATGAAGTTGTTTCAATCTATGTTGAAGATTTATCATAAGATGTATACAAAATCAGTCCCGTATTGCGCGGGTCTGATTTTGTTTTGAATGTGAGGGTATACTTGTGAAAAAACTTTCATTTATTTTTATTATTCTTGCTGCAATGATGTGGGGTGTTATTGGTATTTTTACCAGAATTCTTGCTGTTGCAGGTTTGAACTCTATTCAGATAGTGGCAGTTAGAAGTATTTTTTCTGCAGTTATAATGTGTATATTTATTTTCTTTAAAGACAAAAGCTTATTCAAAATTAAATTAAAAGACATATGGATGTTTATAGGAACAGGTGTTTTAAGTCTTACAACTTTTAATTTTTGTTACTTTAATGCTATTAATGTGCTTGATTTATCTATCGCATCTGTTTTACTTTATACTGCTCCTTGTTTTGTTATGATTATGTCAGCTTTTGTGTTTAAAGAAAAAATTACCAAAGTTAAAGTTTTAGCCTTTTTAATAGCGTTTACAGGTTGTGCTCTTATAAGCAGTTTAAACGGCGAATTTAATCTTAAAGGTGTTATTTTAGGCCTGTTTGCAGGGCTTGGATATGCACTTTACAGTATTTTTGCGAGAATTGCACTTGAAAAATATAATACATATACAATTACTTTATATACATTTATAACATCAGCCTTGTCTTTACTTCCGTTTTGTGATGTCAGAGGAATTATGATTGCATCTATGGATATTGCTGTTTTGATGTGGATATTATTGCTTGCTGTAATTTCTACTGTTCTCCCTTATATCTTATATACTGAAGGACTAAAAAATATATCTGCAACAAATGCATCAATAATTGCTTTTGCAGAGCCTGTTACAGCCACTGTTGTCGGTGCGGTTTTGTTTGAGGAGGACATAACTTTTATTGTTTGTCTTGGAATGCTACTTGTTTTGGCATCAATAATTATGATTTCTTTGAAAAAATCTTAAAACACTTTATTAATTTACTTGACTAAATTGAAAACGTGTGTTATAATGTTTAAAATCAAAGAGGTGAGTGACTTGGATAATTTAAGAAGAGAAGAAAAAATTATATTTGATTTGCGTAAAATTTATGAACAATTCGGATATAAGCATTATAAAATGAAGAAGTTTGAGCAGTATGATTTATATCAGGAAAACAAGAGCTTTTTAAGCAGTGAACATATAATAACATTTAATGATTTAAATGGCAAACTTCTTGCTTTAAAACCTGATGTAACCTTATCTATAGTTAAAAATGCAAATTTAAGTGATGATGAAATACTTAAGCTTTATTATAATGAGAATGTTTACAGAACTTCAAACAGAGAGTTTAAAGAGATTATGCAGGTTGGTCTTGAGTTTATAGGAAAGCTTGATTTGTATTCACTATATGAAGTTGTATGCCTTGCAAAGAAAAGTCTTGAAGCTGTAAGTGAGAATTACATATTAGAAATTTCACATATGGGATTTATCCTTGGTATACTTGAAAGCGAAGAAATAAGCTATGGGCTAAGAGAAAATCTCTTGAAGTGCATCAGTGAAAAGAATGTTTGTGAGATAGAAAAAATGTGTAAAGATGCATCTTGCAGCAGTGAATACGTGGATCGAGTTAAAAAATTAACCGCACTTGGCGGAAGTTTTAGTGATGTACTTAATTCTGCTGAAGGGCTTGTGTGTAACACGAAAACACAAGATGCTGTAAATGAACTGAAAGAATTATATAATACCTTTGTTTCACTTGGAGAAGAAAATAATATCAGTCTTGATTTTTCAGTTGTAAATGATATGAGCTACTATAACGGAATTGTTTTTAATGGATATATTGAAAATATACCATATAGCGTGCTTTCGGGTGGCAGATATGACAACCTTTTAAGAAAATTCAATAAAAATGTTGATGCTATTGGGTTTGCTGTGTATGTGGATGTTATTACATCATATATTACAGATAAAAATGAATACGATACAGATATTGTTATAATTTATGAAAATGCAGATGTATCTGCTCTTTTAAAGGCTATA
>JAGARF010000008.1 GCA_017622395.1 Clostridia bacterium
AGCAAGCTCTTCATGGATAAAAACAGTTCAGATTACACAAGCAGAGCAAGCCTTACAGGTTATCTCCCTGGTGTTGACTACTCAGGTTATCTTGCTACTCCTACAGGTGTTTTTGCAACAGATAAAGGAGCAGTAACAAATTCAAATCTTTCTATCTTTACATATACTATTGACAAATCTGCTGATATAAATTCATTATCAGCAACACTCAGTACTCCTGCAGATTTTAAGACAGGCGATAACGGAAATCTTTATTTCGTGTATAATGATGTTCCATATATGGTTGACCCATCTAAAAATGTTATCAAATCAATTTCTAATGCTATCACAACAACAAATCTTACAAATGCTGAAGATATATCAAGACATCAAAGCTTAAAAACAGGCGTAACAATGGATATCCCTAATGGAAACTATACGAGTATTGGTTTTTTAACAGCTGTAAGAAATGGTTACACAAAAACCTTCCGTCTTGAGCTTTACTACGAAGGAGAAACAACTCCTGTAACTACAGATCATAAGCAGACACCTCCAAGAGATAGCTCAAATAATTATAAAGCGGATATATACTTCCATACTTTAGCAGGAACAGGTGATTATAGAACAGGTCACTTCTTCACACCTTGGACAATAGAAGTTGATTCAAATAAAAAACTTGATAAAATCCGTGTTTATGACAGCGGTTTAAACAATGTAACATGGCCTATATACTTCATTTCTGCATGGGGCGTTGAAAAGGTAGTAACAATTGAAGAATTAATCACAGAGCTTTCTGCTTTAAACACAGCAGGAATTACAGACATCGCAGGCTTATCAGCACTTAAAGGAAAAGTTAAAGAAATTGATGATGCTCTTGCTAAAACATCAGGTACTTTAACTACAGAACAACAAGCAATTTACGATATTGCACTTGCTCTTATTGCAGAAAAAGAAAATGAATTCTCATCTGCTACAGATAGTTTAAAAGCAAAGATAGATATTAACTTTAATGGTAACTCAAAGCTTTATATGCAATATGGAAGTGACGAATATTTAAACAGATCAACACTTAAGAACTTCCTCCCCGGTCTTGACTTTACCTCAATAGTTAAACAACCAACAGGTACTTTTGAAACAGACTTTGCTTATGCGACAGGCACAGGTGCAAACTTCAGCGGACCTATTGCTGTGTTCCCTTACACAGTTGATTCAACATCAGTGGAAACAATCAAGACAACCTCAGTTCCAAACTTTACAACAGATGCAAAGGGTAATACAATCTGGACAATAGATAACGTACCTTATACTATAAAACCGACTGAAAAGGTTATTAAGCTTTATCAGCAGTGTAATACATCAGCAATCAGTAAAAACGATTCACTGACAGACAAACAGAAGGAAGAATTAACTACAGCATACAACTCACTTAGTGAGGTTACAATTGATGTTGCAGACGGACAGTATGAAAAGCTTGGTTTCCTTGCAGGTATATTCCATACAACTGCAACATATAACAGAATTCTTGACATCAAGCTTATTTACGAAGATGGAGAGGTTGATACTTCAGCTACAATCTGGGCATCAGCAACAACTGACAACAATTACACAAAAGGTGCTCTTTACTTCCACGCACTTGAAGACGGTACAACATCAGGGCAGAAATACTGGCACACCTTCAGACCTTACGAGGTAACTGCAGACAGCAGCAGAACATTAACTGCCATCAAATTAATAAAGCCTACAACTCGTATAGCAAATGATGTTCCAACAAATGATACAACTAATGCTTATGTTTACCCTGTATATGTGCTTTCTGTTTATGCAGACCAGACAATCAAGGGTGCACTTTCAGCTGTAAGTGCTGCTACATCTTACACTGATGCCGTAACAATCGTAAAAACTGTTGATGGAATTCTTGCAGAAAATAATCTTACAGCAGATGACCTTTCTGAAAGTGCAAAAGTTAACTACAATTTAGCAAAAGCAATTGTTGACGGTGCAGCAGATCTATTTGAGCAGAGCATTAAACAAGCTGAAGATGCGATGAAAGCTATCACAGTTAACTCTTCACTTGAAGACGCTAAAGCTGCTGAAAAGCTTTATAAAGATGCACTTTCAATTGACGGTATTGAAGAAGATGATTTTGACACAGCTGTTGTTACAAACTTCTATGCAACATTAAATACAATCAAGGAAAACACCGAATTAAACGGTAAAATCGAAATTGTTTATAATAAAGATGCACTTCCATATGCTAAGGTTACACTCTACAACCCATCAGAACTTTCAGGTAAACCATACAAAGTGATTCTTACATACTTCGATGAAAAGGATGTTCAGATTGGCAACAAAATTATCCCTGGCACAAGCACAACAGCCGATAAGACATCATTTGAAATTGAAATAAATGATATGCCTGAAAGGACAAAGACAATCAAAGGCTTTATCTGGAAAGATTTCGCAACACTCCTTCCTCTTGCGGAAGGAGCAGTTGCAACAAAGTCTGACAAAAATGTGCTGAAGGTTCTTTCTATCGGTAACAGCTTCAGCAACAATGCTCTCACCTATTTCTACGAAATAGCAAAAAGTGCAGGCTATGACGAGGTTGTTCTCGGTGTTGCATATATCGGCGGATGTACTCTACAGACTCATATGTCCCAGTATAACGGCAACAAAACAGGTTACGAATACAGAAAGAACACAACTGGTGCATGGGTTGTAAATCCAAGCTATGATCTTAAGAGCATCATAAAAGATGAAAGATGGGATTATATCACACTTCAGCAAGGAAGTACTGCTTCAGGTCAGACCGACACCTTTGAACCTTATTTAGAACAGCTTATCAAAGTTGTAAATGACAACAAAACAAATTCAAAAGCAAAAATCTTATGGCACACAACATGGACATTCACAAGTGCCTACAAAAGAGATACTCAATATGAAACGCTCTACAACAAAGACCAGATGAAAATGTATAATGCAATCATCAATGCATTTAATTCAAAGGTTAAGCCATATATTACATCAGGTGCTATCGAATATGAAATCCCTGCAGGCACTGCAATCCAGAATGCAAGAGAAGCCTATGGCGACGAAAGTCTTTTCTCTTCAGATGGCTTACACCTTAACAACACAGGTAACTATATTGCAGGTCTTACATGGTTTGAAAAGATTACGGGCAAATCAATTGACACTGTTACATACATTCCTGCAATAACAGGAATTGAAGAACAACTTG
>JAGARF010000037.1 GCA_017622395.1 Clostridia bacterium
AGGGAGGAATAGAGTTATGAAATGTATTATAAACGGCAAAGTAGTTTTAAAAGACTCTTTAGCAGAAAATCTTGCAGTTGTTTTTGACGATAAAATTCAAAAGATAGCAGAACTGAAAGATATCAATACTGCAGACTATGAAATTATAGATGCAAAAGGTAAGTTCGTTTGCCCCGGTCTTGTGGATATGCACATTCACGGATACCTTGGTGCAGATGTTTCGGACGGCGATGCCCATGGCATAAAGAAAATGGCAGAAGGCATTATTAAAAACGGTGTAACTGCATGGTGTCCTACAACAATGACTGTTTCAAAAAAAGAAATTGAAGATGCTTTTGATGCTGTAAGAGAAGTTAAGAACAGCACAGAGTATTACGGTGCAAGAATACTTGGTGTAAACAGCGAAGGTCCTTTTATCAATCCTTCAAAGAAAGGTGCTCAGGCTGAAGAACACATCTTAAGACCTGACGCAGATTTTATTCTTGCAAATAAAGATATAGTTAAGCTTTTCACAGTCGCACCTGAAGTAGACGGTGCATTAGATGCAATTGAAAAAGTTGCAAAGGACGGCAGTGTGCTTGTTTCAATGGGTCACACAAATGCAACCTTTGAGGAAGCAAATAAAGGTATTGAAAAAGGCGTAAAGCATACAACACATCTTTTCAATGCTATGACAGCTTTATCTCACAGAAACCCTGGTGTTGTAGGTGCGGCACTTTCTGAAGAGAATGTTTCAGTTGAATTAATCGCAGATACATTCCATATAGATAAAGGCCTTTTCGGTCTTATTGCAAAAATTAAGGAAGACAAGCTCTGCTTAATTACAGACTGCATAAGAGCAGGCGGTATGGTTGACGGCGACTATACTCTCGGCGGTCAGCCTGTGCATAAAGAAGGTATTAAATGCTTAATGCCTGACGGAACAATTGCTGGAAGTGTTCTTGAACTTAATAAGGCAGTTGCAAACATTCTTGAAAACACAGACCTTGAAGTTTTTGAAGCGGTTAACTGTGCATCACTTAATCCTGCAAAAGCACTTGGTGAAGACAAAGAAATCGGCTCAATCGAAGTGGGCAAGAGAGCAGATTTTATGATAGCAGATGAAAAATTCAATGCCCAGATGACAATCCTCGGCGGAGAAATAAGATATAAAGGAGAATAATTATGGTAGCAAAACTTGAACCTGAATTTATGCCTATGGTCAAAGTTATAAACGACTTTAAAGAGGCAGTAAAAAATGCAGACTCACAGGAACTTGTAATCTGTGTTGAAAGAAACAACGGTCTTACCGCTGTTTATAAAATGGATATTTACAAAGAAGGTACAGGCCACGATGAAGAAAACTACGCAGTAGCTGAAAGAATTATTAAAACACTTCTTTGGGCAAAGGGTGGTTTTAAAGTATTTATCGCAGGCTCAAAATATGTCTATGACAGAATTGCAGATGACTACAGAGTAGGCGGAGCAAGAGAGTTTGACTTCAACTTTATGGCTCGTGTTTATGAAAAGCCTTTTGAAGTTGTATATGTTGAAGATGTAGCAAATGCTCCTGCAGAAAATGATGTTTCATCACCTGTTGGCAGACATCTTGATGGTTGCAGAATAGGTTTTGACGCAGGCGGATCAGACAGAAAGGTTTCAGCTGTAGTTAACGGCGAAACAGTATATTCAGAGGAAGTTGTGTGGTTCCCAAAACTTCAGAGCGACCCAATGTACCATTATGAAGGTATATTAAATGCAATGAAAACAGCAGCATCACATATGCCAAGAGTTGATGCTATTGGTGTTTCTTCAGCAGGTGTTTATATTGATAATAAAATAATGGTTGCATCACTTTTCTTAAAGGTTTCTGATGAAGACTTTGAAAAGCATGTTAAAAATATGTATTTAGATGTTGCAAAAGAAATAGGCGATGTTCCTGTTGAAGTTGCAAATGACGGCGATGTTACAGCTCTTGCAGGTGCTATGAGCCTGGAGGATAACAATGTTTTAGGTGTAGCTATGGGAACAAGCGAAGCTGCAGGTTATGTTGATAAAGACGGTAACATCACAGGTTGGCTTAACGAGCTTGCATTCGTACCTGTTGACTTTAACAAAGGTGCAATGGTTGACGAATGGAGCGGTGACTATGGTTGTGGCGTTAAGTATTTCTCACAGGATGCAGTTATCAAGCTTGCACCAAAAGCAGGTATTCAGCTTGATGAAGCACTTTCTCCTGCAGAAAAGCTTAAGGTTGTTCAGGGACTTATGGAACAGGAAGACTGCCGTGCTGCAGATATCTATGAAACAATAGGTACATACTTCGGTTACACAATTGCATATTATTCAATGTTCTATGATATTAAACATGTTTTAATTATGGGTAGAGTAACAAGCGGTAAAGGCGGAACAATCCTCCTTTCCAAGGCAAACGAAGTGTTGAAGGCAGAGTTCCCTGAGCTTGCAAAGAAAATTCAGCTTCACATTCCTGATGAAAAAGCAAGAAGAGTAGGACAGTCTGTTGCAGCAGCAAGCTTACCAAAAATTAAATAAATATCTAACCCCGAGAAAGCGAAGTGTCTTTGAGGACACCCCAGCTAAATCGGGGTTATTATTTTGTCTGAAATTATCGACAAAAGCAGAAAGATGTTGTATAATAAACACATAATTTATAAAATAGTATTGTTGATCGATACAAAGGTGTTGAATGATAATTTAGAGAGGGTAATGAAGATGGAGACATATAAACTTGCAAAACGCGCATGTTATCTTACAGGTGTGACAATGTCAATATCTGCCAACTTGTCGCCGCTTTTATTTTTGACATTCAGAGATATGTATAATTTGTCTTATACATTACTTGGATTTTTAGTAGTAATTAATTATTTTACACAATTGCTTATTGATTTGATTTTTACTTTTTTTACTAAATATTTCAATATACATAAAGCGGTAAAGGCTACGCCGCTTGTTGTTTTTGTTGGTTTGATATTATATGCAGTTTTACCAACAATTTTTCCTGATATGGCATTTTTGTGGATTGTTATAGGAACAGTTATATTTTCTGTGGCTGCAGGTTTAGGCGAGGTCTTAATGAGCCCGGTGATTGCAGCAATCCCAAGTGAAAATCCCGAAAGCGAAATGAGTAAACTTCACTCAATGTATGCATGGGGTGTAGTAGGTGTAGTATTATTAAGCACATTGTTTTTATTGGTTTTTGGCAGTAGAAATTGGATGTATCTTGCTTTGCTCTGGTCTATAGTGCCATTTACAGCATTTTTAATGTTTTTGAAAGCAAAGCTCCCGCCAATGAATAATTTTGAAAGTGGACAAAAGGAGACAAAAATACTAAATAAAGGTATTGTACTATGTGTATTATGCATATTCTTTGGAGGTGCTGCAGAATGTACTATGTCCCAATGGGCTTCAGGCTTTATTGAAAAAGCCATAGGTATTCCTAAAGCTTATGGAGATGCTGTAGGGGTTGCTTTATTTGCAGCTTTATTGGGAACAGGAAGAATCTTATATAGCAAATATGGCAAAAATATCATTAACATTTTACTGTTTGGAATGATTGGTGCAAGTATATGTTATTTGATGGCAAGCTTGTCGCTCAGCCCTGTAATTGGAGTTATAGCCTGTGCGTTGACAGGAGTTTTTGTGTCTATGTTATGGCCGGGTACTTTGATTTATGTAGAAGAAAAATTTGAAAATGTCGGAGTAGCTGTATATGCACTTATGGCTGCCGGCGGTGATATGGGTGCCTCTGTTGCACCGCAGCTGCTTGGGTTTGTATCTGACAAATTCAGCCTGACGAGTTTTGCGTTAAACATTTCACAGACACTTAATATAAGTGCAGAACAGGTTGGTATGAGAGCAGGACTGCTTATAGCAGGACTTTTTCCCATTACAGGTGTTCTGTGTATACTTTATATGAAAAATCATTTTAAAAAACACCAAAAAACTCGGTTATCGTAATTACCTTGAATTTTAAAACTCATTTTGACCAGACTGACAGAAGTATAATGGTGTTGAATGAGGCTAAGAGAGGAAAGAGTACTATGGGATTAAGATTTAGAAAAAGTATAGGTCTGGGTCATGGATTCAGAATTAATATAAGCAAATCTGGTGTTGGATATAGCTGGGGGACAAGAGGTTTTCGAATTACTAAAACATCAAACGGAAGAATCAGAAAAACATATAGCCTATATGGAACAGGTCTTTCGTATGTGGAAGAGTATGCTCCGAGGAAAAAGAATGCTCAGACAACAACCCCGATAGCTCCATCAGTAGATGTTTTAAGTGCAGATATTGAAAAGTTTCAATCTGTTGAGCACACAGATATAATAAGACATATAACAAGTATTCTTAGATGGAATATGCTTTGTACAATTCTTTTGTGGTTTGTTGTGGTAGGGGTTGTAATCCCTGAATTTTTAATCATACCTATCATTGGCTTAATAGGCAAGGTGATTTTTAGGACAATAGGAGATGTTGAACTTGATTACCATTTTAATGACGAAAGCGAAATTGAATATGACGATCGTTTAAATGCATGGCTTAGTTTGAATGATTGTCATAAATTGTGGCAGGTAATAGCACAGCGATTTAATATGAATAGAAAAGCCAATGCCGGAGCCGGAAGGACTGTAACTAAAGAAAGTATTAAAATCAGGAAACGCACTCCTTTTTACATAGAGTCAAATTTAGATATTATAACTTTAAAACTAAAGAGGGAAACATTGATCTTTCTTCCCGATAAGCTAATTATTGCAAAAAAGACAAAAGCCGGAGCAATTTCGTATTCTGATGTTAAAATATCAGTAAGAGCAGTTGAATTCGTAGAATATCAACGAGTGCCTAAAGATGCAACTATCCTTGGCTATACATGGAAATATGTAAACAAAAACGGCAGTCGTGATAGAAGGTATAGCAACAACTATCAATTACCTGTATGTAAATATGGCAAAATTATAATCACTTCTCCGCAAGGCTTAAATGTTGAACTTCAATGTTCAAATTATTCAATAGTTAATGATTTTGCAGAAAGAATTAAGAATTATACAAATGAGGTGTAGATTATGTTTGGAAACACAGATAAACCTGTTGAAAAAATAGAAAATGATACCTTTGGTATAGGAATGTATGTAGATGGGTTGTGTAGTTTTATAGTTAATTGTGATTCTCCTATGACTATATCAATACAAGGCGACTGGGGTAGCGGAAAAACAAGTATGATGAATATGATAAAAGAGAAAATATCAGACAAGGTGCATCCCATATGGTTTAACACCTGGCAATTTTCTCAATTCCAAATGCAGAACGAACTTACAGTATCTATGCTTTGTGCTCTTTTGTCTGAACTTGATTATTCTCCGGAAAAGGTTAAAAAAATCGTAGGCTTTTTAAGTGGTGCAGCAAAAACAGCAGCAGGAATTCTTACGGAAATGGTTGCAGGTGGCATTGCTGCGGATAAAGTTGTCGGTGCTTTTGAAGGTGGAAATATAGATTTTGCAGAAGAAATCAAAAATTTAAAAACTAAATTTCAAGAAGCTGTTAATGACAAACTAAAAAAAACACAAAAA
>JAGARF010000038.1 GCA_017622395.1 Clostridia bacterium
AAAATTTCAGGAACATTACCGTCATAAATTTTCTGAGCAAGTCCCTCTGCAATAGCAGTTTTACCTACGCCCGGCTCACCTATAAGACATGGGTTATTCTTAGTTCTTCTTGATAATATCTGAATTACTCTTTCGATTTCTTTTTCTCTGCCAATAACAGGGTCAAACTTTCCTTCCCCTGCAAGGACAGTAAGATCTCTGCCAAATTCATCCAGAACAGGTGTCTTACTGTCACCTTTTTTATTGTTTGTTTTCTTTTCTTTACTAATTTCTTCGTCAACTATATCAAAGCCAAGCCTTTTTAATATTTCATCATAAATTTTCTGTGGCTCACCATCAAGTTCATTTATAATTCTGAATGCAGTTGATTCTCCGTCACGAAGTATCGCCATAATGATGTGTTCAGGAGAAATGTAATTTTTCCCGCATCTTTTTGCTTCCATAAAGCTTATTTCTATTATTCTTTTAAACCTTGGAGTGTATCCTATTACATTGCATCCGCTGTCAGCTATACCAAGAATTTCATCAATTTTACTATAAACATCTTTAGCACTTATGCCATTTTCATTTAAAACCTCAGTTACAGAAAATTTTTCATTTACAAGGATTGCATAAAGAAGATGCTCAGTACCCACATAATCGTGACCAAACTGTGAAGCTATTGATGCAGACATTCTTACAACAGTTTCAGCACTGTCGCTGAATTTGCTTTCAAAAAATCTCATTGTATCCCCTCCTGCGTTAATATAGTTATTATTTATATTTCTGTTCATTTTTTCAGGGTTTGCAGCACATTCGCTGCAAATATACAGTTCCTTTATTCTTCCGTTAACAATGCTCTTTAAATGAACATTCGCCTTGTTCTTTCCGCAAATCTGACAAATCATAAATATTCCTCCTAACTTAACAAACTGATTATCATATTTTTAAATAACGCCGCTCTTAATGTGTCCTGCAAAGGCTGCTGAATTCTTCCTAAAACTTTATCAGACAAAGCTGCAGCCATCAACCTTGCTTCGCTGGGTTCAACATATCCGTAATCCAGAAAATTCTGAATAAAAGTCAATGCAGAAGCCTGTGAAATAGTTGAGCCTATAGAAGCTATTATATGCATAAAATAACCAGATTTTCCCATTTTTATTCGTCTGATTGTTATACTTCCTCCACCGCCTCTTCTGCTTTCCACCATATAACCGTGTTCATTGGTAAATCTGGAATTTATAACATAATTAATCTGTGACGGAACACAATTAAGTCTGTTTGCAAGCTCGTTTCGTTGAAACTGAGCTATCCCTTCTTCATTTTCAATCAATTCTTTAATCACTTCTTCAATAATATCACTTATCTTCATTTTATCACCTTTTTTGACTTTCTTTGACCTTCCAAGGTCAATTATAGTCAAATTTTTATAAAAAGCAACCCTGTAAACTTATCATTTACAGGGTTATTTCTCTTATATTCTTTTGTTATCTCATTTATACTAATTTATTCTCTATTTTAAATTAGATTCATACTTTTTAAGCAACAGTTCTATTTTTTCGTGTGGGTCGATAATCATAGATGTAGACACATCATGGTTAATAGATGCAATAAAATATGCTATATACTTTGATACATCAACAACATGGAACCAATCTCTTTCTTTAAGTTCAGGAGTAAGATATGAAAGATTTGTTCCGAACACACCGTCTATCATTCCCTTTTCATATGCCTCATCAAACATTGCAAGACCATTGGTAAATAAACCATATGTTGCATAACAGAATACTCTGCCGGCATTTCTGTTTTTAAGTGCATAAGCAATATCAAGCATTGAGTCTCCTGATGAAATAATATCATCAGCAATAAAAACATCTTTGCCTTCAACAGAATTACCAAGATATTCGTGTGCAACAATTGGATTTCTTCCATTTACAATTCTTGAATAATCTCTTCTTTTATAGAACATACCAAGGTCTACACCAAGAACAGATGCATAATACATATTTCTGTTAATAGCACCTTCATCAGGGCTTATTATCATAAATTTATCTTTTATAGGTCTGAAATCAGGAACATATTTAAACATTGCCTTCAAAACCTGATATGTTGGCATAACATTATCAAAACCCATAAGAGGAATAGCATTATGTACTCTCGGGTCGTGAGCATCAAAAGTAACAATGTTTGATACTCCCATACTTTCAAGCTCCTGAAGTGCTACCGCACAATCAAGTGACTCTCTGTAGTTTCTTCTATGCTGTCTTCCGCCGTAAAGAGAAGGCATAATTACAGTTATTCTGTGTGCTTTGCCGCTGGCAGCCTGGATAATTCTTTTGAGGTCCTGATAATGGTCGTCAGGAGACATAGAATTTTCTTTGCCGAACATAGTATACTTACAACTATAGTTACATACATCAACAATGATAAATAAATCTTTACCTCTTACAGTAGATTTAATAATACCTTTACCATCACCTGACTGAAATCTTGGGCATTGAGCTTCGATCAAAAAAGTGTCTGTATCGTAGCCACCTTCTTTAGCCCACTGAACAAGATATCTGTCAATCTTATCTCCAAGCTCTTTAGCACTGTCAAGTGCAATAATTCCAAGAGGCGCAACTCTTGATTCGTTATCGAATAACACTTTCTTCTGTAAATTCTGATCCATTTGTAAAATTTCCTTTCGCTTGTTATATAACAGAATTACCCCAAACAATCAAATTGCCTGGGGTAAATTGGTTTTTATAATTCTACCAAATACTTTTTAATATATTCAGGAGCAAGCTCTTTTTCAGCTGAGATTGCAATTGTGAAATTAATGTTCCACTTGCTTTCGAGCTTTTCTATAGCAGCGATAAATTTATCAAATTCTTCTTCACCTTCTGCTACAATCTTCCAGATGCTGTCGATAAAAATATTTGAAGTATCAAAATTGTTTGCAATGATACCGCTAACAAAACCATAAAACATATCATAATTATCAATACTGAATTCTTCAGTTATAATATAACGAACGCTTGATTTAAGGTCATACATTAATCTGTTATCCTTACTGATGAATACTAATGTTCCCTGTTCATCTTTAACAGCTGTGTTTACATGGTCAACTAAATACTTAGTTTTACCTGTACCTTTTTTTCCCATAATAATGCTTATCATATTCCATACGCCCCTTTCTTTACTAATATGATACTATATATTTGAAATTTTTTCAAGTACTTTTTTGTTATTTTAATCTATTTTCTAAATCTTTTTTCATATCCTCATAACCAGGCTTGCCGAGAAGCGCAAACATATTCTTTTTATATTCTTCAACGCCAGGCTGATTAAAAGGATTAACACCTAATATATATCCGCTTATACCGCAAGCTTTTTCAAAGAAATATACCATATATCCGAATTCAAATTCATCAGCCTTTGGAATTGAAACAACAAGATTTGGAACCTGACCGTCTGTATGAGCAAGAAGTGTTCCCTCAAAAGCTTTTTTGTTAACAAAGTCCATAGTTTTTCCTGCTAAGAAATTAAGACCGTCAACATTATCCTTGTCTTCTTCTATTGCGAAGTTCTTAGTTGGATTTTCAATATTAATTACAGTTTCAAAAATATTTCTTAATCCTTCCTGAATGTACTGTCCCATAGAATGGAGGTCTGTTGAAAAATCCACTGCAACAGGTAATATACCTTTGTTGTCTTTTCCTTCACTTTCTCCATAAAGCTGTTTCCACCATTCTGAAAAATAGTGCATTTTAGGCTCATAGTTTACAAGGATTTCGTTAGTATATCCTTTTCTGTAAAGTATATTTCTTATTGCAGCATACTGATAGCATTGGTTATTTTCAAGATCACATTCTGAAAAATCTTCTCTTGCTTTAGCTGCACCATTCATAATCGCTTCAATGTCAATGCCCGCAGCAGCAAGGGGAAGTAAACCTACAGCTGTAAGAACAGAAAATCTTCCGCCCACATCATCGGGAATAACAAAGGTTTCATAGCCCATAACATCAGCAAGATTTTTAAGTGCACCTCTTGCTTTGTCTGTTGTTGCATAAATTCTTTCCTTTGCACCTTCAACGCCGTATTTTTCTTCAAGAATGTTTTTGAAAATTCTGAAAGCTATAGCAGGTTCAGTTGTTGTTCCTGATTTTGAAATAACATTTACAGAAAAATCTTTATCTTTAACAAGCTCTACTAAATCCATAAGATATGTCGAGCTTATTGAATTACCTGCAAAATATATTTTAGGAGCTTTTCTGTCTTTGGCATCAAGGTCATTAACAAATGTATGTGTAAGCATAGACAGTCCTGCTTTAGCACCAAGGTATGAACCGCCAATACCAATTACAATAAGAATTTCGCTGTTGTTTTTAATTTTTTCTGCAGCAACTTTAATTCTTTCAAATTCGTCTTTGTCATAATTTACAGGCAAATCTATCCATCCAAGATAGTCGCTGCCTGCTCCGCTTTTATTGTGAAGAGTATCGTGAGCCGCTTTAACAGCCGGCTTGATATTTTCCATCTCTTCAGAACTGATTTTCCAACCAGCTTTTGAATAGTCTAATTTAATCATAGTAGAACACCCTTTCTGTTAATTGTTGTATCTTTTTACCTCATATACACCTGAGATATTTTTCAACTTATTAGTTATTATATTAAGTTGCTGACCGTTTTTGACCTCAATAGCAACTTCAATCGAAGCCATATTATCTTTAACTACCCTTGCATTCATACCAACAATAGGTACATTCATATTGGAAAGGTCTGCAGCTATTTCATAAACAAGATTTGCTCTGTTAAACGCAGAAACCTGAAGATCTGCAACAAAAGAAGTATTATTATCAGTAACACCCCATGCAACATCAATCATTCTTGACTTTTCGCTGTCAGAAGTGTTTTTAACATTCAGGCAGTCTGCTCTGTGAACAGACACTCCCCTTCCTCTTGTAATATAGCCTACTATATCATCACCCGGAACAGGATTGCAACACTTTGAAAGTCTTACAAGACAATTATCTATACCCTTTACCACAACACCGTTGTCAGAGGATATTTTTCTTTTCTTGGTTTCTATTGGAATTTCTTTATCTTCTTTTGCAGATGTAAGCTTTTTAAGTTCATCTTTAAGTTTCAGAATTATTTTGTTGGAAATTGTACCTTCAAAACCAACAGTTGCATACATATCATCAGGGTTTCTTAAGCTGAATTTTTTCATTGCAAACTGAGTGAATTCTTCTTTAAATTCATTCATATTTGGTATTTCAGCACGCCTTATTTCTTTATCAATAAGTTCCTTGCCTTTTAAAATGTGTTGTTCTC
>JAGARF010000039.1 GCA_017622395.1 Clostridia bacterium
ACAAAGACGCAATTATGACTTATATGAAAATCGGAGAATGTTATTCAGGAAACCATGAACACAGAGATTCAGGTAATTTTCAGATTTTCCATAAGGGTATACTTGCATCAAAATCAGGACATTACGGTTACTATCATAACGAAATTGACCGTCACTATACCAAACAGACTATTTCCTGCAACAGCATTTTGGTATACAATCACAATCGTACAGATACATATAAGTGGGTATATTCAGGCGGACAGAGAATTGATGACGAGTACAGCGAAGAAATTATGGATCTTGCGGATTGGAAGAAAAAACCAAACTTTAATGTTGGTAAGGTTTTATACCACGACTATAAGCTTGAAGACGGCGAACTTAAATATTCCTGCCTTTGCGGTGATATTACAAAAGCGTATGATGAGGATACAGTATCAGAGGTTAAAAGATATATGTTCTCTCTGCATACAGGCAGAGCAGACCATCCTCTTGCGTTCTTTGTTTTTGACAGAGTAACAGCTCTTGATGAAACATACGAAAAAAAGGTTCTTCTTCATATGCAGACACAACCTATGGTTACTGACACACCAAAGGGTAACAAATGTGCTATGATAACAAACCTTGACAGCAGACTTTACATTCAGTCTGCAGGTTCAGAGGTTGACTATAAGCTTGTAGGCGGAGAAAACAACAATTTTAATGTTAAAGGTGTTAACTACAAGAAGTCAAGACTTGAAAATCCTGATGCCCCGTTTATATTTGATTTTAATGTAGAAGAAGGCTGGGGAAGAATTGAAATCACACCGAAAAAGCCTGCAAAAACAGATTGTATGCTTACGGTTATGTATATCTCTCCTGATGTTGACTATGCACCAAATCTGGTTTTGGGCGACAGTAAAGTTCTTCCGTTCAAAGAGCTTGTTGAAATCAAAGGCGAAGGCTATCTCGGCGGTGCTATTTTAAACAATGCCGTAATCTTCCCTGAAAACGGCAACGGTTTTGAAACAGAGCTTTCCTTTACAGTACCTGAAGATGTTAAGAAATGCTATGTTTTAGGTCTTAAGGGCGGAAAATGGAGCATTAACGGCATAGAAACAGAAGTTGAAAAAGAAAGCGGTATTGCAGACTTTGAAGTCTCATCAAAAGATATCACACTTAAGTATATCGGATAAATAAGTTTTTTATAAGAAATTAACAGAAGTTTGTTTGTATAAATATAAAATACTGAGGTGTTTAAGATTATGAGTATGACAAGAGAAGAAAAAATCAAGCTCTTACAAGAAAAAATCGCAAGCTTTAAAGATGGAGATTTTGGTGAAATGCTTAAATCTAAAGAAACTGTTAAAGAAAAGCCTGAGCATATACCTCCAAAGGGGGTGCATCCAAGACTTTGTTTCACAAAAAACAAAATAGAGGAAATAAAAAACAATTTAACTCATCAGGAAAACAAATATGCATATGAAAAATATATTGAGCTTTCAGAATGTGAATGTGACGGAGAAGTAACAGATTTTACAGATACAAACTCAATGAGCCATATGCGTATTATAGACAGTAACATATTAACCTGCCTTAATACTAAAGCATTCAGATATGCAATTACAGGAGACGAGCTTTACGGCTATGAAGCGGTTGCAGGTGTTTTGACTTATCTTAAAACCTTTGATCTATCACAAATGCCAATAGGTATGGCACATTATTCTACTATGCGAATTATGGGAAAAATCGCTTGTGTTTATGACTGGTGTTACGACCTTTTAAGTGATAAAGACAAGTATCATATTGCCTGTGGCGTTACAGGAAAATGCTATCAGTATCTTGAATATCCTGATTTCCCTCCAACAGGAGGAAGTCTTATGGTTGGGCATATGAGCGGTACTATTTTCCTTGTTGCCTGGGCTGCAGTTGGTATTGCTCTTTATGATGAGTATCCTGATTATTATGATATTACACAGCTTGTAGTTCAAAGAGACCTTGTTCCGACTCAGAATTTCTTTATGAGCTCAGGTGAAAACCCACAGGGTAGTGCATATGGTCCCGCAAGAGAAAATTCACTTTTATATGGTGATGTTCTTTTCTCTGCAATGTATGACAATAAAAAGCATTTGTTTGACAGAGACACTTTTGAACAGACTTGTTTGACATTTTTACATATGATAAGACCTGATGGTGAAATGATGAGAATTGGAGACGAATACAATGAGGGCACAAGATATGCCAGCCTTTGTCTAACAACTTTCTGGGGCGCATACCTTTATGAAAACCCTGTTTTAAAAGGTTTTGCAAAGAAAGTTCTTAATAACTTTTCCACATTTTATACAATGAGCTTTACCCCTGTTCATCAGCTTATTTTTAACAAGCCAAGTCTTAAAGCGGCACCGCTTTCAGATCTTCCTCTTGCTCAGTATATAGGCTCACCAATGGGCTCTATGTAT
>JAGARF010000040.1 GCA_017622395.1 Clostridia bacterium
CTCTGTCTCCTACTTTAACTTCCATAACCACTTCTTTTCCTTCAACAATTCCGCCAGGGCCTACAGCTACAACTTCAGCCACCTGTGGTTTTTCTTTTGCAGAACCTGTAAGGATAATACCGCTTGCAGTTTTTTCCTCAGCCTCTACCATCTTTATAACAACTCTGTCTGCTAATGGTTTAATATTCATTTAGCAACTCCTCCTTTATAATTTCATTTTAGCACTCACCCATTTTGAGTGCTAACAAAGTATATTTTACCATCTTTGACCAAAAAGTCAATACTTTTCACAAATTTTTTATTCTTTATACTCAATTCCCATATAATCATATGCAAGCTTTGTTGCAACTCTGCCCCTTGCGGTTCTGCTTATAAAACCCATCTGCAGAAGATAAGGCTCACACACATCTTCAATCGTGTGCCCTTCCTCTCCAATTGATGCCGCAATAGTTTCAAGCCCAACAGGGCCTCCTGCAAAATGCTTTATAATAGTGTTTAGTATTTTTCTGTCTATATTATCAAGACCAAGCTTATCTACTTCCATCATATCAAGGGCTGCGTCTGCAATTTCCTTTGTTATAACTCCGTTTGATTTAATCTGTGCATAGTCTCTTACTCTTTTTAAAAGTCTGTTTGCAATTCTTGGTGTACCTCTTGAGCGGACCGCTATTTCTCTTGCCCCGCTTTCTTCAATTACCACATCAAGAATTGATGCAGACCTTTTTATTATACTTGTTAATTCTTCTTCTGTATACATTTCAAGTCTGCTTATAAAACCAAATCTGTCACGAAGCGGTGATGAAAGCATACCTGCTCTTGTAGTTGCACCTATTAAAGTAAACTTTGGAAGTGCAACACGGACAGTTTTTGCAGAAACTCCTTTTCCGTATACAATATCTATAACAAAGTCTTCCATTGCAGGATAAAGAATTTCTTCAACACTTCTGTTAAGTCTATGAATTTCATCTATAAATAATACATCGTTTTCAGTAAGGTTAGAAATGATTGCAGCAAGGTCACCCGGTCTTTCAATAGCAGGACCTGATGTTATTCTGATGTTAACACCCATCTCGTTTGAGATAATGCCTGCAAGGGTTGTTTTGCCAAGTCCCGGAGGTCCATATAATAAAATATGGTCAAGAGCTTCGCCTCTCATTTTTGCCGCCTCAATAAAAATTTTAAGGTTTTCCTTTGCTTTTTCCTGACCCACATATTCATCTAAATTTCTGGGTCTTAAAGAAACCTCAATATCTTCATCATCTGTTGTATATGTAGATGTTATAATTCTATCTTCCATATTTTACCTCTTCATCAAGTTTTTTAAGGCAACACTGATTATATCTTCAACACTGCCTGTAAGTCCTGCAACTGCTTTTTTTGCCTCAGATGGAGAATATCCAAGCACCATTAATGCCTCAACAGCCTCATCGTTAACCTCAAGGCTCTGCCCCTGTGATACACTTTCAGGGATTTCAACACTGCCATCCTTGTTAATTTTATCCTTTAATTCCAGAATTATACGGGCTGCAAGCTTAGGGCCTACCCCCTGAGCCTTTGTAATAGCTTTAGCATCTCCTGTTGCAACTGCAACAACAAAGCTCTGTGGATTTACCGAGGACAAAATCGTTGCTCCAACCTTTGGACCTACTCCCGAAACAGAAATTAACAGTTCAAATACAGAAAGTTCTTCTCTTGTATAAAATCCGTAAAGCTCCATTATATCCTCTTTTACATTAAGATATGTGTAAAGGGTTACTGTTTCACCAAGCTCCGGAAGCTTTCCGATAGTATTTGTAGTTGTGCTGATTTTATAGCCAACTCCCCCTGCCTCTAAAACAACTACAGGGTAGTTTTTATATGTGAGTATTCCTTTTATATAAGCATACATTAATTACACCAATCCTAACTGATTTGATAATGCCGATGAATTTGCGTGGCATATGGCAACTGCCAATGCATCTGCCGTATCATCAGGCTTTGGCACTTCTTTAAGCTTTAAAAACATCTTTACCATCTGCTGAACCTGATTTTTATCTGCTCTTCCGTAGCCCACTACCGCCTGTTTTATCTGCAGAGGTGTGTATTCAGCAATTTTTGTGTTTTTATTTGCCGCCGCAAGGATTATTACCCCTCTTGCGTGACCTACAGCAATCGCCGTTTTTACATTAGAGTTAAAAAACAGTTCCTCAACTGCCACAACATCAGGCTTAAAGGTTTCAATAAGCTGAGTTAAAGAGTCATATATAAGCTTTAGTCTTTTTGAAAGAGGTATGTTTGCCTCTGTGGTAATTTTACCGTAATCTATAACGGACATTTTTCCGCCCTCGTATCTGATTACACCATATCCCACAATGGCATATCCCGGGTCTATTCCAAGTATTACCATACTTTGTCTCCTACGAAAAAAACCTGCAAGAAACTGTCTCGCAGGCTTCTGTTTTTATAAATTGCGTTTATCTTCCTTAACTTTCATAAGGGCATCTGTTAAAGATGCTTCAAGACCGTTCATTGTTTTAACAACATACTCTTTTGTTGCCATTCTCATATTTCTTGCATCATTTTGAGCAGCTTCCATAATTTTCATAGCTTCTTCATTTGCAAGCTTTGTGATTTCGTGTTCTGAAACCATAACATTAACCTTGTCTGTCGCATTTTTGATTATATTGTCTGCTTCTTTCTGTGCTTCAGCCATAATTCTCTGTCTGTCTTCAATTAAGTATTTAGCCTGTTTAAGCTCATCAGGAAACTTTAATCTGATTTCCTGAATTGTTTCTAAAAGCTCTTCCTTATCAACAATTCCCTTTGATGTGAAAGGAATTTTGAATGAATTATCAATTGTTTCTTCTACCATACCGATGAGATCTAAAATATCCACAGTATTTCCCCCTTATTTTAACTTATTTTTTATTCGTTCAATCAAGCTGTCAGGCACAAGACCTGAAAGGTCTCCGCCAAGTCGTCCAACCTCTTTAACAATACTTGAGCTTAAATAGGAATATTCCTTATTGCACATCATAAACAATGTTTCAAGCTCAGGCTGAATTTTTTTATTCATAAGAGCCATCTGGAACTCATATTCAAAATCAGATACAGCTCTCAAGCCTTTTATAAGAACCTTTGCATTTTCCTTAATGGCAAACTCTGCCAGAAGACCTGTAAAGGTTTTTACCTCAACATTTTCAATATGACTTGTTACACTCTTGACAATTTCTATTCTCTCCTCAATTGAAAAGAGAGGGCTTTTTTGGCTGTTAATTGAAACAGCAACAACAACCTTGTCAAAAATCTGTGCACTTCTTTCGATTATATCAAGATGTCCGTTTGTAATTGGATCAAAGCTTCCCGGATATATCGCAATTTTCATAATTATTTCTCCATAAGTCTGTAAAGTGTAATATAAACTCTGCCGTATTTTGCCTGCCTGATAATTTCAAATCCGTCATACTCAGGGGCAACATACTCCGTCTCTAAAACAATAACCGAGTTTTCTTTTAAAACCCTTGAGATATC
>JAGARF010000009.1 GCA_017622395.1 Clostridia bacterium
CTCTTGATAAGGTAAACAATCTTGCACAGGCAAATTCAATGACAATGTTTGAGGTTTTAAGCTCTGTAATTGAGTTTGAAGAATTAAGAAGAAGTGCAGAAAAGATAATAGAGTTTACAGGTCTTATAAATAAGATACGAGCAGATATAGATAAGCTCCCGGTTACTGAAATTATAAACAGAGTTATAACAGAAAGCGGTTATTTAAAAGCTCTGGAGCTTGAAAACACAGTTGAGTCAAAAACAAGAATAGAAAATATTCAGGAACTTTTATCTGTTGCTATAGAGTTTGAGAAAGAAGTTGAAAATGGCTCACTTGCTGAATTTTTAGAGGGTGTTGCTCTTGTTTCGGATATTGACTCTTATGACGAAGATCAGGACGCAGTTGTTATGATGACACTTCACGGTGCAAAGGGTCTTGAATTTCCTGTTGTATTTTTAACAGGTATGGAGGAAAGTGTTTTTCCGTCACAAAGAGCCATGTTTGACTACGAGGAAATTGAAGAAGAACGAAGACTTTGTTATGTTGGAATAACAAGAGCCAAGAGAAAGCTTTATATGACAAACGCAATGTCAAGAACAATCTTCGGTCAGACAATGCACAACAACACATCGAGATTTTTAAGCGAAATTCCAGACGAGCTTATAGAAAAAGAAGGAGCAGAAAGAAGAAGTGTGAATGTTGGCACATCTTATGCAACTACACAGGCTTCTATTTTCAGCAAACCCAAAGAAAGTGCGTCAGCTTGTCCTGATTTAAAGGTGGGGGACAGAGTTAAACACTTTAAATTCGGAGAAGGTCTTATTATTTCCGCACAGCCGATGGGTAATGATATTAAGCTTTCGGTTGCTTTTGATGATGCAGGCGTGGGAACAAAGAATATGATGGCGGTATTTGCCAAATTAAAAAAGATTTGAGGTATAAGAATGAATATCAAAAACAAAAGAATTTCCGATGAAACTTTAAAGATGCTCTACAAAGCAATAGTTTCTATTGAAAACGAAGAAGAATGTGAAGCAATCCTTGAGGACCTTTGCACGGTTACCGAAATTCAGGCAATGGCACAAAGACTTGAGGTTGCAAAAATGCTCAGAGAAAGCAAGCCATATACAGAAATTGTTGATACAACAAGAGCAAGCTCAACAACAGTAAGCCGTGTAAGCAGATGCCTTAATTACGGCAATGGCGGTTATCATATGATTTTAAACAGAATAGAGGGCAAATAATGATGTACGAAAGCTTTGCTTATTTGTATGACAGACTTACAGACGATATAGATTACGGTAAATTTCTGGAATTTATAGAAGGTCAGTTTCATAAGCATAACCTAAATGCTGAGCTTGTGCTTGAGCTTGCCTGCGGGACAGGAAGCCTGACTAAGCTTTTAAGTCAAAAGGGTTATGATGTTATAGGTCTTGATGCATCATCTGATATGCTTGAAGTAGCAAGGGAAAAGTGTCCTGATACTCTTTTTATAAATCAGGATATGACAGAATTTGAGCTTTACGGCACAGTTGATGCAATTATCTGTTGCTTAGACAGTGTAAATTATATAACCGATAAGCGAAAGCTCCTTAAAATGTTTAAGCTGGTAAATAATTATTTGAACCATGGGGGACTGTTTATATTTGATATAAACAGTGAGTATAAGTTAAGAAATATAATAGGAAATAACTGCTTTGTAAGAAATGAAGAAGATATTTTCTATTCCTGGGAAAACGAGCTTGAAAAAGACAGAGTTAATTTCTATCTCACTTTCTTTACGAAAAATAAAGAGGGGACATTTGAAAGATTTGACGAAATGCATACAGAAAGAATATACAAAGAAAGTGATATGAAAGAGCTTTTAAAAAAAGCAAACCTTATACATACCGATACGGTTTATGACTTTAAAAGCATTAAAAAGTCGAAAAAAAGCGAGCGAATTTTCTTTGTGGCAATGAAAGAATAACTTGACATAAAAGGGCAAATATGTTAACATTAATTTAGTGTAAAAACACGAGATAAAGATTGAGCGACAAAGCTCAGCGAAAGGATGGCAGAAAAATGGCAAACGGTAAAGTAAAATGGTTCAATGCTGAAAAAGGCTATGGATTCATCGAAAGTGAAGACGGTACAGATGTATTTGTTCACTTCTCAGCAATCGAAATGGATGGCTACAAAACATTAGAAGAAGGTTGCGAAGTAACTTTTGAAGTAAGCGAAGGAGCTAAAGGCCCACAGGCTTCACATGTTCAGAAAGCGTAAATCAGGCTTTGAGGCTTTAAATATATAGATACTTATTATGGCGGTCTCATATTAACCGGTTACAGAAAAACAAGCTCATTTATTGAGCTTGTTTTTTATTTTAATATAATGTATAATAAAGTAAAGACCAAATAAGGAGGAATTTATATGAGAAAAGCATTAGTATTATTGGTTTTGGTTGCAGTTATGCTGTCAGGTATAACTGTATTGGCACAGGAAAATTTTACTGTTGTCAGAATCCCATTTAACGAAACAGAAAGTCCTTATGATTATATTGCAAGATATAAAGACTCAAAGCAGGCAATACCTTTATCAAAATATTACGATGGATATGTTTTTGCAACTGTACCTTCAGATAAAGCAGAGCTTGAAATTGAATACTTTATACCGTCTGATTATAAATTCGCTGATTATGACCCCGTTCATTATGAGTTTTCTGTTATGGAAACTCTGGCACAGAAGGGAGTAATTCTCGGTAATGAAAAAGGTGAGGCGAAACCCTTTGATAATGTAACAAGAGCAGAGGCTGCAGCTATAATTTTAAGAATGCTTGGTCTTGATAGTTATGCAGAATATGAAATAAAGTTTGAAGATGTTAAAAGAGATGATTGGTATTATAGTGCAGTTGCAAAAGCAAGTGAGTATGGAATTGTTCTTGGCGACA
>JAGARF010000041.1 GCA_017622395.1 Clostridia bacterium
CAGACCTGACCGTGCAAGGGAAATTACAAGATGCTTTGTAGACCCTGAATTTACAGGCTTTAAGAGAGAATTAATCAAGCCTACCTATGTTTGTATGACACAGTATGACGCATCTATGCCAAATGTTACTGTTGCATATAAGCCACAGACACTTGATAACACACTCGGAGAAATCTTAAGCAAAAACGGCTTAAAACAGCTCAGAATTGCAGAAACAGAAAAATATGCACATGTAACCTTTTTCTTTAACGGCGGTGTTGAAACTGTTTCAGATGGCGAAGACAGAGCATTAATTCCGTCACCAAAGGTTGCAACATACGACTTAAAGCCTGAAATGAGTGCATTTGAGGTTAAAGACGAAATGCTTAAAAGACTTGACTCAGACCTTTATGATGTTATTATCTTAAACTTTGCAAACTGCGATATGGTTGGCCACACAGGTGACTTTAACGCAGCAGTTAAGGCAGTTGAGGCAGTTGATACCTGTCTTGGTGAAGTTGTAGACAAGATTGTTGAAATGGGCGGTGTTGCTTTAATCACAGCCGACCACGGCAATGCAGACCAGATGCTCGACCCTGTTGACGGCGGTGCATTTACAGCACACACAACAAACCTTGTACCTCTTATTTTAGCAGGTATGAACAGAGAAATAAAGAACGGAAGACTTGCCGACCTTGCTCCGACAATGCTTGAAATTTTAGGTATTGAAAAACCAATTGAAATGACAGGAACTTCACTTCTTAAATAAACTATGGGCGACCCTGTGCGGTCGCCCGAATTATACCTGACATACATTCAAATGAATAATGAAAAATTAAGGAACAAACGCTTTGCGTTTGGTTTAAATAAAATCGCTTTGCGATTTTTGACCAAAATTATTCATTATTAATTATTCATTATTCATTAAAAAAAAAAGCCCTATTGGGCTTTTTCTTGGTTTATATACATTTCTTCTACCTTTTGCTGAAGTTCTTTAAGTCTTTCTATTTCATCTGTTATTGCATTGAATAAAGTTAAATACATTTCTTTATAGTTTTCCATAGTTTTACCTCTCTTTCATTTCTTTCGCATTAAAAAATGCGTCAACTTAAAGCTGACGCACGAAAAACGCCGCTTCTTAGTTGTCGACCAAGAAAACTAATAGCTACCAGACCAAAGTGCAAAATAGCGAAGCTAAGCGTTTTTACCCGAAAGGTAAAAACACCTTAATCTAGCAAACTATTTTGTTTTCTTGGTCAGGTATTATCTTAACACAAAACGACAAAAAAGTCCAGCAAAATATATCGACAAATTACGACAAGAAAATTATTTGCCATCATGCTATTATGATATTATGCCGTCATGACGGCACTTTTGGATTAAACAAAAAAGAAACCGCATAGCGGTTTCGACCAAAATTATTCATTATTAATTATTCATCATTCATTATTCATTAAAAAAAGCCCCAACGGGCTTTTTTAGTAATGAAATAGGAAAAATGCCTCAGAATGGGCAAACTGAACCCGATCGTCACAAAGCTCCCTCTTGTTAGTATTGCTGTTGCAATACTCTTTTTCGGTCGTTTGTTCCTCTTTCCCAATGCCCCATTTGGTGCATTGGGAGCCCTATAATAGATGTGTATACGCCGAGTTGGTGAAGTTTGTTCATTATGGGGCATTTTTACATTTCATTTTGCGTATTCTTTTATTTTTTCAACTAGTGCCACCATCGCAAGAGTGTCCATACAACAGTAGTTTAATAGCTTTTCTATCATTTCAAGCCGTTCTGCCTTTGGCAGATTTTTCAGGTTCATATACTTTTCAACAGCCATTGCTCCGTTTTTAACCTCTAAATTTTCATACCCAAGCTTTTTGCTGTGGGGATAGAGTGCAGGAAGTACCTTTTTTATGGAGCTTCTTCCCTGCATTAACGGGTGATAGAGATATTTCTTTCTGAAAGGCTGTTCCAGATCAACAAGATTTTTCTTTATCGTTTCAAGCTCCTTTGCAAAAGACGGCTGTTTTGAAATTAAGTGATTTATACAGGTTTTCTCATATGGTGAGTACATTAAAACCGTATGGTTTGGTTTTATATACTCGATTAGTGCCTTGCAAAGGTCTTTTTCAGGGTATGTTATGCCATCGCCTATAAATTCATAATGCTTTGGCTTTTCTCCCTCGTTTTCTATAACATGGTAGGAAAACTGAGTTATAATTAATTCTCCTACTTTATTTTTGTCAAATTCAGGAATTAAAGGTGCAACTGTTTCAAAATCCAAAAAGCCTATAGGATATTTAAGGTTACCTAAAAATTCTCTCAGCTTTGCCTTATTTACCATTGGCTTATTACTAAGTGTGCAGTTTATCTGCTTCATATAAGCCTTGTCTGTTTCTTCATTTTTTTCAACAAAATCCTTAAAGGAAACTATACCTCTGTTATACAGGTTAAGCTTTGTTGCAAAATCCATTCCCGATATTTCAAAAATATTGGGTTTTGGTAAATCCTTAAAGCAATATTCAAAGA
>JAGARF010000042.1 GCA_017622395.1 Clostridia bacterium
AATATGGACAAGCTTAAAATTAAATTTGATGCAATGGCATCACACGATATAACATATGTTGGAATTATCCAGACTGCAAGAGCAAGCGGACTTAAGAAATTCCCTATCCCCTATGTTCTTACAAACTGTCACAACAGTCTTTGTGCAGTTGGCGGAACTATTAATGAGGACGACCATGTGTTCGGCTTATCTGCCGCAGAAAAATACGGCGGTATTTATGTGCCTGCACATCAGGCGGTTATTCATCAGTATATGAGAGAAGAAATGTCTGCCTGCGGTAAAATGATACTCGGCTCAGACAGCCATACAAGATACGGTGCTCTCGGAACAATGGCAGTAGGCGAAGGTGGTCCTGAGCTTGTTAAACAGCTTCTTTGCCAGACCTATGACATTGATATGCCCAATATCGTTGCTGTGTATTTAAAGGGAAATGTAAAGCCTTATGTAGGACCTCAGGATGTGGCACTTGCCATAATCGGTGCAGTATTTAAGAACGGCTTTGTTAAAAACTCTGTTATGGAATTTATAGGCGAGGGCATACATAATCTCCCTATCGAATTCAGAAACGGTATCGATGTTATGACAACAGAAACAACCTGTCTTTCATCAATATGGGAAACAGACAATGAGGTTAAGGAATACTTTGAAAATCACAACAGACCTGAAGCTTTCAAAGAGCTTAAGGCAGAAGGCGGTGCAATGTATGACAGAGCAGTTATAGTAGACCTTGATAAAATTGAGCCTATGATTGCAATGCCGTTCCACCCAAGTAATGTTTATACAATTGAAGAGGTTGTTAATAACCCTTACGAAATCTTAAAAAAGGTTGAAGAAGAAGCTAAAGAAAGCGGAATTGAAATACATTTAACCGATAAAATCGTTGACGGAAAAATCAAGGTTGAACAGGGTATTATAGCAGGCTGTGCCGGCGGAACATATGACAACCTTTGTGCTGCTGCTGATATTTTAAAAGACAGCTCAATCGGTAACGGGGAATTTACAATGAGCGTTTACCCTGCAAGTCAGCCTGTGTTTATTGAGCTTTCAAGAAAAGGTGTTATTGCAGACCTTATGCAGACAGGTGCTGTTGTTAAAACTGCCTTTTGCGGTCCTTGCTTCGGTGCGGGCGATGTTCCTGCAAACAACGGTCTTTCCATAAGACATTCAACAAGAAACTTCCCTAACCGTGAAGGCTCAAAGCCATCAGACGGTCAGATTGCATCTGTTGCACTTATGGATGCCCGTTCAATTGCCGCAACAGCTAAAAACGGCGGTTTCCTGACCTCTGCAAAGGCTGTTATGGAAAAGGCTGAAAAATATGAATTCAACTATGACGATACAGTATATAAAAACAGAGTATACAAAGGCTTTAACAAAGGCAAGGAGGATGCTCCTCTTAAATACGGTCCAAACATTGCAGACTGGCCTGAAATGTCAGCTTTAACAGATGATTTGCTTTTAAAGGTTGCCTGCGTAATTGAAGACCCTGTTACAACAACAGACGAGCTTATCCCCTCAGGCGAAACTTCTTCATACCGCTCAAACCCATTAAAGCTTGCATCATTTGCACTTTCAAGAAAAGCTCCCGATTATGTTTTAAAGGCAAGACAAATTCAGAAAGCTGAAAAAGCAAGAATAGCAGGAGAAAACATTTTCAATGCAGTTGAAGGACTTAAGGAAGTCTTTGACAAAGTAAACGAAATCAAGGCAGTTAAACCTGAAAATGTAGGAATAGGAAGCCTTGTCTATGCAATCAAGCCAGGTGACGGCTCTGCAAGAGAGCAGGCAGCCTCATGCCAGAAGGTTTTGGGCGGCTGGGCAAATATTGCTAAAGAATACGCAACTAAAAGATACAGAAGCAATCTTATAAATTGGGGTATGCTCCCCCTTATTATGAACGAGGATGTATGTTTTGAAAAAGATGATTATATCTTCCTTCCTGACATCAAAAAGGCAATAGAAAACAAAGAAGAAAACATAAAGGGTTATGTAATCGGCAAAAACAAAGTTCTTGATTTAACCCTTTCAAACCTGACAGACGACGAAAGAGCAATAATCCTTTCAGGATGTTTGATTAATTTTAATAAAAGATAATTGGGACAAAAAACATCAATGAATTGACAACTTTGTTGTCATGAATTTTCGCTTATCGCTCAATGAATTGAGCCAAGGCTCATGAATTGCAGACTTTGTCTGCATTGAGGTCAAAAATCGCAAAGCGATTTTATTAAATCAAATGCAAAGCATTTGTTCATTAATGAAGTCGCAGACTTCAATTCATGGCATAGCCAATTCATGAAATTTATTTCAATTCATGCCCGAAGGGCAATTCATAAAATAAGAGGTGCACTATGAGCTACTATGCAGTTACGGTAGAAAAATTAATAGATGAATTTAAGAAGATGCCGGGTGTTGGTTATAAATCAGCACAAAGACTTGCCTTTTATGTCCTGGGACTTCCTAATGAAAAGGCTAAGAAGCTTGCAGATGTAATAATGGAAGCAAAAGAAAAAATAACCTATTGCACAATCTGCTGTAATTTGACAGACGAAAACCCATGTAAAATCTGCACAGATGTTAAAAGAGATAAATCTACAATCTGCGTAGTTGAAAATCCCTCTGATGTGGTTGCCCTTGAAAAAACAAGGGAATACAGAGGTCTTTACCATGTGCTTCACGGTGTTATATCACCTATGGACGGCATTAAGCCTGATGACATTAAAATAAAGGAATTAATTCAAAGACTTGCATCAGACGAAGTTAAAGAAGTAATAATTGCCACAAACCCAAATGTTGAGGGTGAAGCGACTGCATCATATATTGCAAGGCTTTTAACAGGCTTTGGAATTAAAGTAACAAGAATAGCAAAGGGAATTCCAATCGGCTCAGATATTGAATATGCCGACGAAATAACTCTTCTTAAAGCTTTGGAAAACCGTACAGAAATATAACAAATGTCCATCCGCAATGCGGGTGGATATTTATTTGATAAGTATAAATCATCAAAATTCTGGCAATAATTTTATTATCAAGGAGGATTAGTGCAAATGAATAAGGTTGATTTATGCGGAGTTAATACATCAAAGCTTCCCCTGCTTTCTTCAAAGGAAAAAGAGGAGCTTTTAGTCAAAATCAAAGAGGGTGACAGCCTTGCAAGAGAGAGGTTTATTCAAGGAAATTTAAGACTTGTTTTAAGTGTTATACAGAAATTTTCATCAAGGGGAGAAAATGCAGACGACCTGTTTCAGGTGGGCTGTGTAGGTCTTATAAAAGCTATAGATAATTTTGATTTATCGGTTGGTGTTAAATTTTCCACATACGCAGTTCCTATGATTATAGGAGAAATAAGAAGATATTTGAGAGATTACAATGCAATAAGAGTTTCCCGCTCGGTGAAAGATACTGCATATAAGGCACTTTCTGCCAAAGAGGAGCTTATAAAGGAAACAGGCAGAGAACCAAGCATCGCAGAAATCGCAAAAAAAATAGACACAACCGAAAAAGCAGTTAACTATGCCCTTGACGCAATTCAGGACCCCCTATCACTATATGAGCCTGTTTTTCACGATGGCGGAGAAACTCTGTTTGTTATGGATCAGATAAGTGATGAAAAAGTACTTGATGAAAGCTTAATAGACAGCATCGCACTATATGATGCACTGAAAAGGCTTAACGAAAAAGAAAGAAAAATTGTGTCTATGAGGTTTTTCAGCGAAAAAACACAAATGGAGGTTGCCAACGAAATAGGAATTTCTCAGGCTCAGGTTTCAAGACTTGAAAAAAACGCAATCGAGCATATGAGGAAGTATATATAGTAAGTCAAAACATTGACAACTTAGGTATTTTGTATTAAAATACTTAAGAAAGGATTTGATAATATGTCAAAAATTGAACTTGTGAGACAGGAAATGTTTGCTGCTATGAAGAACAAAGAGGCAGAAAGAAAAAATGCACTTTCTCTTCTTCTTTCAGCCTTAAAGGCAAAAGAAAAGGACAAAATGGCACCTCTTACCGAAGATGAAGAAAACAGCATCATATTAAAGGAAATAAAGCAGACAAAGGAAACCTTAGAGTCTGCAGCAGGCAGAGAAAATATTATTGCTGACTGTGAATTTAAAATTGCAGTTTATAACGAATTTGCTCCAAGGAGAATGGATGAGAGCGAAATTAAAGCAACAATTGAAAAGGTTTTAGCAGACCTTGGTCTTGACAACCCGACAGCTAAGGAAAAAGGTATTATTATGAAAAACCTTATGCCTCTTGTATCAGGCAAGGCTGACGGCGGACTTGTAAATCAACTTTTAGGACAATATCTTAAATAAAACGAGCTTTCCTTCACAGGAAAGCTTTTTTGTAACATAACTGTAAATAACTTGTTATTGACAGTGGACAGGTTTAATGTTAGAATATCATTGTGTTAAAATCTAATCATATAAAAGGAGGACAAAATTATGAAAAGAATATTAGCATTAATTCTCTGTTTTGTTATGGTTTTTTCATTAGTTGCTGTTGCTGAAGACGCAACAACCACAACAACCGTAACTACAACAGAATTTTCAGATGTACCTGCTACAAGCCCGTACAAGGAGGCAATCTCAACTCTTACAGGTCTTGG
>JAGARF010000043.1 GCA_017622395.1 Clostridia bacterium
AAAAGGGCAATTACTTGTAAGCGGTGTAACTGAAAGCCAGACACAAGATATAAGATATTTAAATCCTGAAGCTGATATCAAGATGATTTCATGGATAACAGAAAAATCGCAGACACCTTTAACTAAAAACATAGACAATTTAACGAAGAAGAAAGTTACTAATATTTATTTAAAAATCAACGATAAAACATATGGTATAACCCGCAAAATCCCATTTAAGTATTACAGCTTGAAGACTGAAGAAAAAGACTTGCTTCCGGGTGTTAAAATGATCATAAAACACAATATAGAGAATATACCTGAAAAAATTGTGTATAAAGATAAAGAATTATTTGAAATTGAGAGAAAAAAGTTGTATAATAAGATTGTAGATAAATTAACTTCTGAATATGAAGTGCTGAATATAGATGCAAGTTATTCTGTTGATGGTGATGTACTTGTTACAACAGTAACTTGTGCTGTAGAAGGTCCTTTTACAAAGAAAATAGAAATTAACAAATGAAAGGCTTTATATGGAAAAAATAATTCAAGTACCTGACAGTAAAATAATGTCAGAAGTTTTCGGAAACTTTGACGAAAATATCCGAATGATAGAAAAAAGATTTAATGTTACTGTTTTAAACAGAGAGGAACTGATTAAAATCAGTGGGTCTGATAAAAATACCACTCTCGCTCAACAAAGTATTGAGGCACTTATATCAATTGCAGAAAAAGGTGAACAAATTTTACCGCAAAATGTGAATTATGTAATGGATATGGCTTTTGAAAATAATGTTTCTGCTGTTGTGACGATGAATTCGGGTTCTGTTTGTGTAACTTCAAGCGGTAAAATGATAAAAGCAAAAACAATAGGACAGGCAGAATATATAAAAAGCATAGATGGAAATATAATCACTTTTGGCATAGGCCCTGCAGGAACAGGAAAAACATATCTTGCTGTTGCTGCAGCTGTTAACGAGCTAAGGAAAGAAAATGTTAAGAGAATTATTCTTACAAGACCTGCAATAGAAGCAGGAGAAAAGCTTGGATTTTTACCAGGGGACTTGCAAAACAAGGTTGATCCTTATTTAAGACCTCTATACGACGCACTCTACGAAATGCTTGGGGCAGAAACTGTTACAGCATATCTTGAAAAAGGAATAATAGAAATAGCACCTCTTGCTTATATGAGAGGCAAAACACTTGATAACAGCTTTATAATATTAGACGAAGCACAGAATACAACAAATGAGCAGATGAAAATGTTTTTAACAAGAATAGGCTTTTCATCTAAAGCCGTTGTTACAGGTGATGTAACTCAGATTGACCTGCCGAGAGAAAAGGCATCAGGTCTTAAGCAAGTACAAAGAGTGCTCAAAGATATTGAAGGTATAAAAATCTGTACATTAACCAATAAGGATGTTGTCAGACATCCGCTTGTGCAGAAAATTATAAACGCATACGAAACATTCGAAAAAAACAATAAGAGGAACAACAATGATAAATATTGATTTTTTAAACAATCAGTCAGAATTTGAAACAAATGAATTTGAAATAATTATCAACAAAGTTGCAGAGGAAGTTTTAAGAGTTCATAATATTACAAAAAATGTTGAAATTTCGGTAGTTTTTACTGATGATAATGAAATTAAAAGCATTAATAACGAATTCAGAAACATTAATGCATCTACTGATGTGCTGTCTTTTCCCCAGTATGAATACATTACTGCAGGTGATGTTAGCGATATAAATGACGAGATATTAGTAATCGGTGATGTTATAATAAGTCTTGAACATGCACAGATGCAGTCGGTTGAATATAATCACAGTATTAACAGAGAAGTGGGGTATCTTGCCACACATTCTATTTTGCATCTTTTAGGATATGATCATATGAACGAAGATGATAAAAAGCTTATGCGTGACAAAGAAGAACTTGTAATGAAAAATATTAAATTAACAAGAGAGGACTAATATGAAATCAGGTTTTATTGCTATAATCGGCAGGCCAAATGCCGGAAAATCAACTATTCTTAATAAACTGACAGGGCAAAAAATTGCTGCAATATCAAGCAAGCCTCAGACAACAAGAACAAAAATATTAGGCATCGTTACAACTAAGGAAAGTCAATGTGTTTTTGTTGATACTCCCGGTATACATTTTCCAAGAAATAAGCTTGGAGATTTTATGAACAAAGAAGCGAAAGATGCTGTAAAAAGTGTTGATATGATTGTGCTTGTTGTAGACGAAAGTGCAAAAGAAGGGGAGAATGACAGAATTATTGAAAGCCTGAAGAATGAAAATGTTCCCGTTCTTCTTGCTATAAACAAAATTGATTTATTTGAAAAGGAAAAACTTTTTTCTTTAATACAATCATATTCGCAAAAATTTGATTTTGATGCAGTTATTCCTATATCAGCGATTAATGGGGATGGAATAAATATCTTAAGGGAAGAAATTGATAATAGACTTGAAGAAGGACCAATGTATTTTTCACCTGATATGATAACAGACCAGCCTGAAAGACAAATAGTCGCAGAGCTAATCAGAGAAAAAGCTTTATGGTGCCTCAGTAAAGAAGTACCACATGGTATTGCTGTTGAAATTGAAAGCTATAAAGAAAAAGAAAATGGAACAGTTCAAATAGGTGCTGTTATTTATTGTGAAAAGTCTTCACACAAAGGAATTATAATAGGCAAAGGCGGAGCTATGCTCAAAAATATCGGGCAAAAGGCTAGA
>JAGARF010000044.1 GCA_017622395.1 Clostridia bacterium
CTGCCCTATGGAGCCCGGACTTTCCTCATCCTCACCCTTTCGTCTGTGAGTCCGCGATTGTCTGGTTTACTCAAAAATTTTATATACTTATATATACATTGAACGGCTGAGCCTTTACAACCTCAGCTTCTGTATTATCCGTTAAATACTGTGTTAACATATCAACAACAGGATTTTCTGTCTCAAAATGGCCTGCGGCAATTAACAGCAAACCGTTTTCATAAGCAAGCTGTGCATCATGATATGATGCTTCGCCTGTTACAAAAGCATCACATTTCAAATTGGCAACCTGTTGAACAAAATCTCCTCCGCTTCCGCCAAGAACTGCCACCTTCTTAATTTTCTTATTAAGCTCATAATTTGACGCTCTGACGGCTTCAACCTTTAATTGTTTCTTAACGAAAGCTATAAAATCAAAGGCAGAGGTTTCATTTATTTCACCTATAGCAAGCATATCCTCACGGCTAACCTTTTTCAATGATAAAACATCAGCTAAAACTGAGTTTACACCAAGTTCGCTGTTGTCAAGATTTGTATGCGAGGCATATACAGCTATATTATTTTGAATAAGAGATAACAAAATACTGTCATTTATTCTGTTGATCGGCTTAAATATTAAAGGATGATGAACAACTATCATATCAACACCCAAATCAACAGCCTGTTTAAGTATTTCGGTATTAATATCAAGAGCTACCAAAAGTTTTTTGACTTCTTTGTTTTTATCACCAATAATAAGTCCTACATTATCCCATTCTTCCGCAATCTCTAAAGGTGCAATTTTTTCAAGAATTTCAGTTATTTGATATACTTTCATATATTGTGTTAACCTCATTTAAAATTTCTTTGTATCTGGTACTTTCTTCGGTGTTGTTACCAATTTCAGCACCTTTGATTTTATCATTAATTCTTTTTGTTACTTTTTTATAATAAGCATCAATTAACTCTCTATCATTTTTCCCAAGTAATTCAGAAAAATAATATTTATCTGTCCCTTCACCTGTAACAGCTTTGATAATAACATAAATTTTTTCTCCCTCTTTTGCAAGAACTTCATCTGTTATACAGAAGCCGTTTTCTGTAAGATATTCTCTTAAACTTTCTTCAGAGGTCATAGGCTGCATTATTATCTCTTTTGCGGATTTTGCAACCTTAATATTATCATCGATAATTTTTGAAATAAGTTCGCCGCCCATACCTGCAATAATGATGCAATCTGCTTCCTCAGGCTTAAGAACCGAGATGCCGTTTCCGCATCTAACCTCAATTTGTTCAGTCAATCCGTATTTTGCAACATTTTTTCTGCAAGCTTCAGCAGGTCCTTTATTTACATCAGAGGCAATTACAAAATCAGAAATCTTATCTAATATTAATTTTATAGCAGTTTTGCCGTGGTCACACCCAATGTCCGCCACTTTTCTCTGGGACACAAGGCTTACCACGGCATTTAATCTGTTTGTTAATTTCATCAAAAATAACCTTTAATCCCTTTTATTCTTAATGATTTTAACACATTTGATATTTATTGTCAATAAAGTATGACCTACTTTAAGCAGAACTTTCCTTCTTCAAAAGTAACAGTAATACTGTCGCCCTGTTTTATTGTTCCGTCAAGCATTTTTTCTGCAATCATATCTTCAATTTCTGATACTATTGTTCTTTTCAGAGGTCTTGCACCATAGACAGGGTCAAAACCTTTTGAAGCAAGTTCCTCAAGAGCTAAATCGTCAATTATTGTGGTGATTTCCATATCTTCAAGTCTTTTAATAAGACCTGCTGTAAGCTTTTTGGCTATTTCTTTAATTTCCTCTTTATTTAGCTTGTTAAATACAATAATATCATCTATTCTGTTGATAAATTCAGGTCTGAATGTTCTTTTAAGCTCACCTATAACCTTATTCTTCATATCAACATAATCACTATCTGCATCAATATTCTGACTGAAACCAAGATTTTTTGACGGAGTCGTAATTAAAGACGCTCCTATATTTGATGTCATTATAATTATCGTGTTTTTGAAATCAATTTTTCTGCCTTGAGAATCAGTTAAGATACCATCATCAAGTATCTGCAACAGCAGATTAAATACATCAGGGTGTGCCTTTTCAATTTCATCAAAAAGTACAACTGAATATGGTTTTCTCCTTACCTGTTCACTAAGCTGTCCCCCCTCATCATATCCAACATATCCCGGAGGCGAACCAACAAGTCTTGACACATTAAATTTTTCCATATATTCTGACATATCAATTCTAATCAAAGCATTTTCATCACCAAAAACAGTTTCCGCCAAAGCTTTACAAAGCTCTGTTTTTCCCACACCTGTAGGTCCAAGGAAAACAAACGAACCTATTGGGCGTTTTGGGTCTTTCAGTCCCGTTCTGCCTCTCTTGACAGCTTTTGCAACAGCTGTAACCGCTTCATTCTGTCCTACCACACGAAGGTGAAGCTCATCTTCAAGCTTTAAAAGTCTTTGACTTTCTGTTTCTTCAAGTCTTACAACAGGTATCCCTGTCCAATCTGAAACAATCTCTGCAATTTCAGTTTTGGTTACAGTCATTTTCCTTATTTGATTTTCTTTGTTCCAGGTTTCTTTCCTTTCCGAAAGCTGTTTTTCTATTTCTGCCTCACGGTCGCGAAGTCCCGCTGCTTTTTCAAAATCCTGTTGTGCTATTGCATCCTCTTTTTCTGTTTTTATTTTTTCAAATTCTTTTCGAAGCTGAGATATTTCATCAGGAGCAGTATAGCTCTTGAGC
>JAGARF010000045.1 GCA_017622395.1 Clostridia bacterium
GACATTACGGCGGAAAGCTTAAAAATAAGCGAGATTATAGAAAAGCTTATTGAAAATGAATATGTGACAGACAAAAAAACAGGGGAAAGAAGAAAGGTTACATACAGCGATATCTGTATTCTTTCAAGAAGAGCAAAAAATCCTATCCCCGAAATTGCACAGGTTCTTACGAAACAGGGAATTCCTGTTTCTGCTGATACAGGTAGCAGTATGTTCCTTGAAACCTATGAGGTTTCTCTTGTACTTTCTTATCTTAATATTTTAGACAATCCTTATCAGGATATTCCTCTTGTTACGGTTTTAAGATGCCCTGTTTACAATGTTTCTGATGATATTTTAACAGAAATCAGCAAGGCAGGCAAAGGCACCTTTTATGAAAAACTCATATTAAGCAGAGATAAAAAAGAGCTTTACAGATTTTTCAAAGATTATGAGGCTTTAAGAAAAATGTGTGCCTACAGTAAATGCGGAGAAATCGTCAGCTATCTTTTAAACAATCTTGGAGTTATGGACTTTGTTTCAAATATGCCGGGCGGAGAACAAAGACGGGTAAACCTTGAATATCTGCAAAAATATGCCTTTGATTTTGAGGGGGCAGTAAAAAAGAGTATTTATGAATTTCTTGCATATACAGACAATCTGCAAAAATACTCAGGTGAAGTAATATCCCCAAAATATATGCCTGAAAACCTGAACGCAGTAAGCATAATGAGTATGCATAAAAGCAAGGGCCTTGAATTTCCTGTTGTAATTCTTGAGGGACTTGGCGATCCTTATGCTATGAGAGGGGAAACAACTTCTCTCCTTGCGGAGAAAAATTTAGGTCTTGGTTTTACTCTTATGGATGCGGAAAACTTTAGGAAAATTTCTTCTCCCGTAACACTTGCTATTAAAAAGTATCTGCAAAACAAAGCTCTTTCCGAGGAACTGAGAATTCTTTATGTTGCTATGACAAGAGCAAAGGAAAAACTTATTCTCGTTGGTACAGCAACCGACGAAAAGCTTGAAAAAATAATAAACAAACCTTATGTTACACCTGAAGAAGTAAAGAAAGCAAAAACCTACCTTGATTTTATAATTTTGGGAAGCTTAAGTCTTGATAACTTTGATACAAGCAGATATATCAGAGAAGGGGTTTCCTTGCACAAAGAAAAAACTGATATAAAATTCAAGTTTATAAGACAGAGCTTTGAAGAATTCTTTGAAGATGAGCAGGAAAAAGAGTATCTTGCGGAAGATACAACCGACGGAGAAGAAAATCCTGAAGTAAACAGACGGCTTGAATATAAATATCCTGAAAAGGGGAAATATTATTCAAAATATTCTGTATCTGACCTTAAAAAGCTTGAGGGTGAAGAAATTAATCCATATTTTGAAAAGCTTGTTCCTTTATATAACGAGGAAGAAAGCGGAGCAGAAAGAGGAACATCAATTCATAAGATATTTGAAACCATAGACCCTAAAAAGGTTACCGACATAGAAAGCATAAAAGCTTTTACAGGTGATATTAATCCTGAAGAAATTTACAGCTTCTATCAGTCTGAAATAGGAAAGCTTTTAATCGAAAGCGACGAGGTTTACAAGGAAGC
>JAGARF010000046.1 GCA_017622395.1 Clostridia bacterium
CATAATATAACCTTTTGAAACGCTGTCCCTTAAAGCAGGACTTATATATTCATAAACATCAACCATTTCTGCGTTGTGGCCTGAGTTTTTTATTCTTTCAACGATTGCCATACCTGTGGAATGATGTCCTCCGCCGGTTGGAAGTGACATAACAAGTACATTCATAAATCAATACCTCCTTATAGTGTCACATTAATGATACCTTTTTTTTAATTAAAAGTCAAATTCTTTGTAACACTTTTAAATTTTTTTAATAATATGGTTGTGAAAGGGGGCATTTAAATGTCATTATTCAAAGGCTTTGACCAGGACACAATTTTGTGGTTCATCATCTTATTCTTATTACTTTTCTGGTGCGGTGAGTGCGGTAATACAGAACGCGATATGGGTTGCGGTTGCTGAAACTAAATAAAAAAGAGAGGTTTCATTATGTCAGACTATTCAAATAACTGTTGTTCAAACAACTGCGGTTGCGGTAACGATTCAAATTATTGGGTTTGGATTATTGTTATTGCGGTAATCATTATTCTTTTTGCAGGAAATAATAACAATAACTGCGGTATATTCTAAGAAAGTGCCTTCCATAAGGAAGGCGTTTTCTATTGCAATTTCAGCTTGATAGTGGTATAATTACAATATTATTCGAAAGAAAAGGTGATTAAGACGGACAAACATTATCATATAAACCTGAAAGAAGACAATATTAAAGAACACAATAAAAGGGTTGCATATTTTTTCCTTGCACCTTTGTTTCTTTTGCTTTCTCTTGAAGTTATGCATTTAACATATCCAAATACAATTATGAGATTTTTCTCATCAATGTATTTCCCTGTAAAGCTTGTTATAACTTATATATTTTTACTTTCTCTGCAGAGCTTCTTTTATACCCTGACCCAAAGCTCGTTTCTATCAAACTTCCTTAATACAGTTTTTATATTTGCTCTCGGTTATGCAACTGAGGCACTTGGCAGAGTAAACGGAAATCCATTGCTCCCAACAGATTTATTGCTTATAAAAAATGTAAAAGAGATAGTATCTTTTGCAAAAATTCCTTTTTTCCTTTCGGCAGTCTGTGCAATTGGTATTAATGTGATTTCACTGCTTAAGCATTGGAAAATATGCAGAAGATACGAAAAAAAGATAAAACTGTGGCAAAGAGCGGGACTTGGCGTAGTATCTCTTACTGTATTTTCAGTTGTAATATACACAACCTGTTTCAGCACAACCTTCAGGCATAATATTCTTCCCAAGATTGATGTTAATATCTCTGCATTTAATCCTATAGAGGACTATAACGCAAACGGCGTGGTGCTGACCTTTTTCCCGAGAATAGGGGATATGACTGCAAAACAACCTGAAACATACAGTGAATTTGCAATTAATGCTCTTAAATATAAGTACGAGCCTGCAAAATCAACCGCAACAGAAAAGAAACCAAATGTTATAATTATACAGAATGAGGCATGGTGGGATCCGTCACAGATGCCTGAGGTTGAATACAGCGTTGATTTGTTTGAAGGTATAAACTCAATTGAAAATAATATTGTAAGAGGAGATTTCCTTTCTCCGGTGTTTGCAGGAGGAACCTGTCTGCCTGAATTTGAAGTGCTTACGGGACTGCCCACATATTTGCTTTCCGCTACAGCATATCCTTATACTCAGTATATAACAGATTCAACACCATCTTTTGTTTCTGCGTACAAGGAAAACGGATATCAGACAGTTGCACTTCACCCATACAGAAAAAATTTCTATAACCGTTTGACTGCGTATCCGCTTCTTGGGTTTGACACATTTAAGGGAATGTCTGATTTTGATTTTAAAGATGTTTCCGGTGTATATATAGATGATATGGCATGCGTTAAACAGATAATCAAAGAATTTGAAAATAAAACAAGTGACAGGATTTTTGAATTTGTTGTAACAATGGAAAACCACGGAACATACAAAGCTCCAAGATATGACGAATTTGATTTTGAAATGTATGCTCCTACACTTTCGGAGGAAGATTATCTGGACCTTAAGAGATATTCTCAGGGTGTGTATAACGCAGATAAAGCATTTAAGGCACTTGTTGACTATTTTGAAAATGTAGACGAGCCTGTTATAATTGCAATGTATGGCGACCATTTACCGTTGCTTGGAACAAACGGAAGCACATATATGAACAGCGGATATGTTGAAAAAAGCGATAGATTTGTTTCTTCAAGATACGCAAAGCTGTATGAAACTCCGTATGTTGTGTGGACAAACTATGAAAAACCCATATTCGGACTAACAGAGAAGGTAAGCGGAAATACTTTAGGACTTAAAATTTTTATGGCAACAGGCTGTGAAGCACCCTGGTACTTGAATGTTATAGATGCTTTCTGTAAAAAATATCCGGGAACAGTAAATACGGCTGTTTATAACAAAAAAATGGAAAAAATTGAAAAAATAGATGATGAAGATGAGCATATGACCAATGATTATAAAATGCTTATCTATGATATTCTCAACGGAAAAAAATACTGTATTAAAACTAAATAAGCGGAGATAATAGTAGTAGCATGTAAATGCTACTACTATTTATTTCAGGAGATGTTATATATGGAAAACAGAAACAACAATCAAAACAAGAACAACCAAAGCAACAACCAGAACAACAACCAGAACAACAATAATAACAAGAATAAACAAAACAGCAAAAACGAAAATAACAACAGAAACGAAAACAAAAGAGAATTCTAAAACAGAAAAAGCAGGAACGAAAAATTTCGTTTCTGCTTTTTCTTAATTTATAGAAGTTCTTTTGGAAGTGTTTTGTCTAAAATACCATTTAAATAGGCAAGGAGTATGCCATAATTTGTAAAAGGAATATTCTGCTCCTTTGCAATTCTCATTCTGTATTTGATTTCAGGATTAGTAATCATACATCCTCCGCAGTGAACAATTAATTTGTATTTGCTTAAATCCTCGTTGTAGGAATGTCCTTGAGTGAAATCGAAGTTAAGCTCTTTGCCTGTCTTTTTTTTCAAAAGTGCAGGAATTTTAACTGTTCCGATGTCGTTGCATTGTCTGTGGTGGGTGCAGCCTTCGGAGATAAGAACAAAATCTCCGTCTTTTAGGTTTTCAACAGCCTTAACACCCTCACTTGCAGTTTTCAGCCAGCCTCTTTTCCTTGCAAGAAGAATTGAAAAAGAGGTAAGTGGAATGTCACAGGGCACTTGTTTTGAAACAGAGGCAAATGCCTGACTGTCTGTTATAATAAATCTTGGTTTTTTATTCAATATTTTAAGAGTTTCGGACACCTCACAGTCCTGAATTACAACTGCCTTTGCGTGTATATCAAGAATTTCTCTTAAAACCTGTTGCTGGGGAAGGATTATTCTTCCTTTTGGAGCAGCCTCGTCAATAGGACAAACCAAAACAACAACATCTTCTTTTGTCAGCAAATCATTGATTATAGGGTTCTCATCATCGCTTTTTGCAGTTTTTGCAATAAGCTCTTTAAGTTCATTTATTCCTTCGCCTGTTTTTGTGCTTACATAAACAAAGCCCTCTTGTCTTGTCTCTGCTAAATCAGCCTTGTTGTATACCGAAATATAAGGAACTTCTCTTTCCCTGAGTATGTTTATAAAAGCTTCATCTTCTTTTGTAAGACCCTGAGAAACCAGAATAACAAGATTACATCTGTTTAGTGCCTTGTATGCCTGTTTAACTCTCATTTCACCAAGCTCGCCCATATCGTCAATGCCCGGTGTGTCAATTAAGACCACAGGACCTAATGGTAAAAGCTCCATAGCCTTAAAGACAGGGTCCGTGGTTGTTCCCTTAACATCGGAAACTATAGCAAGCTCCTGACCTGTAAGTGCATTTATAAGTGAAGATTTTCCTGCATTTCTTTTGCCGAAAATTCCTATGTGAACTCTGTTTGCATTTGGAGTATTATTCATTAAAATCTGAAATCTCTCTTTCCGTTATTTATAGCATCAAGGTTATTTTTAGCAATAGCTTTAACCTTTTCGCTTGAAACATTTTCAATCTCTTTTTCTATTAATTTATAGCCGATTTCTTTAGTTTCCTCAGATGCATAGTCCTCTAAGTATTCCATAAGTGTCATAAGTGCGTTAGGGTGACAGCAGTTGCTTATCTGTCCACTCTTTAAAAGGGACATAAATCTGTCGCCTGTTCTGCCTTCTCTGTAGCAGGCAGTGCAGAATGATGGTATAAAGCCCATATCCATAAGCCACTTAACAACCTCGTCAAGTGTTCTGTTGTCGCTTATTTCAAACTGTTCGCTGTGCTCGCAGTAATCATTTTCCGCATAACCGCCAACACTTGTTTTTGAGCCGCCGCTTATTTGTGAAACACCAAGGTGGAGAACCTTTCTTCTGCATTCCTCGCTTTCTCTTGTGGAGATAATCATACCTGTGTATGGAACTGCAATTCTTATGCAGGCAACAAGTTTTGCAAATATTTCGTCATTAATGCCGTCTTTAAAATCGTCAGCATTGATATCTTCTGCAGAACGAATTCTTGGTACGCTTATAGTGTGAGGTCCAACACCAAAGACTTCTTCCAAATGCTCCGCGTGCATTAAAAGACCTGCAAACTCATAGCGGTAAAGGGAAAGACCGAATAAAACACCAAGACCAACATCGTCAATACCGCCCTCCATAGCTCTGTCCATAGCTTCTGTGTGATATGCATAATCGTGCTTTGGTCCTGTAGGATGCAGATTTTCATAGTTTTCCTTGTGATATGTTTCCTGGAATAAAATATATGTTCCTATTCCTGCTTCTTTAAGCTTTCTGTAGTTTTCAACAGTTGTTGCCGCAATATTTACATTAACTCGTCTTATTGCACCGTTTTTGTGATGAATGTCATAAATAGTCTTTATACTTTCAAGTACATATTCAATAGGATTGTTAACGGGGTCTTCGCCAAG
>JAGARF010000047.1 GCA_017622395.1 Clostridia bacterium
ACACTTCTCGTAAAAAGGTTTCAGTAGATTTGCTAGAAGAGCTGATTTATAAAATATCAAAAGCAGGTTCTTCAGAGGAACTGATGGATATTATTAAGAATGCTAAGATTTATGAAAATCAAAAGGTAGTGTTGGTTAAGGTTTTAAGAGCTGAATCTTTAACATTGGATACCAGAAAAACTCTTGCAAGAAAATTAATTGAAGCAGAAGAGTCAAAACTTGCTAAAAGTATTGAAAGAACAGATATTGTTACTCGTATCGGCCCTACATTAGGTTTGATGGGAACTTTAATCCCTATGGGTCCGGGTCTTGCGGCTTTAGGTGCTGGTGATGTAAATACATTGGCTAATGCAATCATTGTTGCTTTTGACACTACTGTTGTAGGTATTGGTGCCGGAGCTGTTGGTTATTTTGTATCTAAAGTCAGACGCAGATGGTATGAAGAGGATTTATCTAATCTGGATGCATTGATTGATGCGCTGCTTGATAAATTAAGTCATTAGGAAGTTTTAGCTATGGTTAGACGTAAGTGTAAAAAAAGGTTTTCTGAAGGTGAAGAAGATCCGATGGCTGGAACTTCAAATCTTGTTGATGCAATGCTTGTTATTGCAGTTGGTCTTTTGATTTTTGTTGTAATACTTTTAATTTTAGATTTAACAGGGACAGGCTCTCTGCCAACAATTCCGTTAAATGCTTTTTTAGAAGGCGGAAGCCTTTTTTCAGCTCTCAGCATTATATTTTCAAAAGCATTCATAAGCTTTGAAATATCAACTGTATTATTTACAGGCTTCATTAAATCATCAATTTGTTCAGGCTCTTTAAAATAAAGATAGTCGCATATATTTTTTCTGTCATTGAAGAAAGAAGAAATTTCCTTATACTTTTTGTATTCTGCAAGATTTTGTATGAGCTCCTGTCTTGGGTCTTCTTCCTCTTCCTCTTCGCTGTGAACAGGCAAAAGAAGCTTAGACTTAATATAAAGCAGACGAGAAGCCATAACTATAAACTCGCTTGACAATTCAATGTCGTTTTCCTCCATTGCATCCATATACTCAAAATATTGGTCGGTAATGAGTGCAACGGGAATATCGTATATACTTACTTTGTTTTTTTGTATAAGGTGCAGAAGTAAATCTAAAGGTCCTTCAAACACCTCTAATTTAAATGATAATCCTTCCATTAAAATAACCCTGCTACAAATGATATAATTATTATAAAACCTTTAAAAATCCATTGAGATATAAAATCTATAAATGCAGTAAGAACACTTCCAAGCACAGGTACCAGGAAAATAAAGAAAATTATAAAAGGACTGTATTTTTCAAATGCATTATACTTGTTTCTAGCTCTTTGAGGTAACAATATACTCACAATTCTTGAACCGTCAAGTGGCGGAATTGGTAAAAGGTTAAATACAGCAAGAGAAAAATTAAGTGAAACACATACAAGTAATGCCGTATTAAAATACACATTCTTTTCAGGAACAAAAACATACAATACCGTTGCAATGAATGCAAGTAAAATGTTTGATATTGGACCTGCAAGACTTACTGCAAGAACACCAAGCTTTTTATTTTTGTAGTTATTTGGATTAATAGGCACAGGCTTCGCCCAACCAAAATGAAATATAGCAAGACATATTGCACCTATAACATCAAGATGCTTTAAAGGATTTAATGTGAGCCTTCTGTATACCTTTGGAGTGTCATCACCAAGCAGATATGATACATAGCCGTGTGAAAACTCGTGTATTGTTATAGAAATTATTGTAATAGCTGCAATTATAAGCATTTCTATTACATTCTGTGTATTAATCATTTATATCTCCTTCTATAGAAACAGTTTAACACAAACCAAAAATTTTGTCAATTAAAGAGGGTTATCTGTGCCGACTCCTTCATACCGTCAAGACAACCTTCTGTGCGCAGAACCTCCATTGCTGTTTTGTTGATTGCAGTTCTCGTTCTTAAATCGTCTACAGATGTAAAAGGACCTTTTTCTCTTTCATTTGCAATAGCAATAGCGGCACTCTCTCCAAGACCTGCCATTGCAGAAAGAGGCGGAAGTATTCCACCGTCTTCGCCTTCTGAGAACATTGTTGCGTGCGATTTATACAAGTCAACCTTGCTGAAATTAAAGCCTCTTGAATACATTTCATTGCACACTTCAAGGAGCATTAAAATATCCTTATCTTTAACAGAAAGCTTTTCTTCTGAGTTTCTTAAATTCCTTATAAGCTCTCTAGTTTTATGAATACCCTTGGTCATAATAGTTGAGTCAAAGGCATCTGCTTTTCTTGTAAAGTATGCGATATAATATGCTTTTGGCATATGCACCTTAAACCACGCAATACGAAATGCCATTGTTACATAAGCCGCCGCATGGGCTTTGGGGAACATATATTTAATTTTAAGACAAGACTCAATATACCATTCAGGTACATTTTTCTCCCTCATTTTCGGTATTAAATCCTGATGCTGAGAAAATTTTCCCTTACGGGTAAATTCCATAATATCAAAAGCATCCTTTGAGTCCATACCCATATGCATAAGGTAAACCATAATATCGTCACGGGTACAGATAACCTCAGGAAGTGTTGCTGTACCTTCACGGACAAGGTCCTGTGCATTGTTAAGCCAAACATCAGTACCGTGTGAAAGCCCCGAAAGTCTTATAAGCTCTGAGAAGGTTGTAGGCAGAGTATCTAAAAGCATCTGCTTTGTGAAAGGCGTACCAAATTCAGGAATTCCGTTCGTGGCAACCTTGTCTATAAATTCTTCGTCATAATATTCAGGAAGATATTTCATTGCTGTGTTTGAACTGAAGATGCTCATAACTTCTTTATCGTCAAGAGGGATTTTCTGAACATCAACACCTGTAATATCACCAAGTATTTTAAGTGTTGTAGGGTCATCGTGACCGAGTATATCAAACTTAAGAAGTCTACCCTTCATTTTACTGTAATCGAAGTGCGTTGTAACAAAATCCGCACCTTCTTTATCTGCAGGATTGTGTATGGGACAGAAATCGTAAATATCCATATCATCAGGTACAACAACCATACCTCCTGGGTGCTGACCTGTTGTTTTCTTTACACCCGCACAGCCGAGAGTAAGTCTGTTTTTCTCTGCATTGGAAACAACCATATTTCTCTCGGAAAGATAGTTCATAACATATCCATATGCTGTTTTATCAGCAAGAGTTGATATTGTTCCTGCTTTAAACACATGGTCGCTGCCAAAGATTTCTTCCGTATATTTATGGGCACGGCTCTGATATTCACCAGAAAAATTAAGGTCAATATCAGGGTCTTTTTCTCCGTGGAAGCCAAGGAAGGTTTCAAAAGGAATATCGTGGCCATCCTTAGTCATTTTTGTACCGCAAACAGGACAGTCTTTATCGGGAAGGTCAATTCCGCAAGGAGCTTCGCCATGCTCAAAAAACTCATAGTGCTTACAATTTGGGCAAATATAATGAGGGCAAAGGGAATTAACCTCTGTAATCTTCATCAAAAAAGCAATAAACGAAGAACCAACGGAGCCTCGTGAGCCAACTAAATAACCGTCTTCAAGGGATTTCCATACAAGCTTTTGTGCTATAACATACATAACAGAAAAGCCGTTATTGATAATAGAGTTAAGCTCTTTATCCATTCTGTTTTTTACAAGCTCAGGGAGTTCGTCACCGTATATTTCCCTTGCAGTTGCATAAGAAATATTTCTAACATCATCCTCTGCCCCGTCGATTTTAGGCGGATAGGTTTCCTTTGGTATAGGATTAAGGTCAGCCTCAAGCATATCCGCTATTTCATTGGGGTATTTTACAACCGCGTTATATCTTGTTTCTTCGTCAAGATATGAAAATTCTTCCATCATTTCATCGGTCGTACGGAAATATAAAGGCGCCTGATTGTCTGCATCTTTATATTTCTGTCCTGCCATAATTATGGCTCTGTAAATTGAGTCCTCAGCATCAAGGAAATGTGCGTCACAAGTTGCAACATATGGTAGATTTAATTCTTTTGCAAGGTCAACTATGCGGATATTGAAATCCTGAAGTTGCTCTATAGTTTCAACTGTGCCGTTATCCATCATAAATCTGTTGTTACCAAGCGGCTGAATTTCAAGATAATCATAAAAACTTGCAATTTGCTTCAATTCTTCCTGTGTTGCACCTGCAAGCATATGTCTGTAAAGCTCGCCCGCTTCACAAGCTGAGCCTACCACAAGACCTTCTCTGTATTGCTGAAGTATTCGTCTTGGCACTCTTGGTTTTTTGTAAAAATACTTAAGATGTGAGTCTGAAATAATCTTAT